>QUBV01000094.1 GCA_014338185.1 Lysobacterales bacterium
TCCACCATGCACATGGCCTGGGTGCGCACTGTCTGCGGTCGATTGAAAAGCGATTACCGCTACTCCGCCGGCATCGTCTACAACAACTTCCCCTGGCCCGAGCTACCGGAAGCCGAAGCCGCCGCCAGCGGCCTCCGCACCGCCATCGACACCGCCGCGCAGGGCGTGCTCGACGCCCGCGCCGCCTTCCCGGATGCAACGCTCGCCGACCTCTACGACCCGCTGAGCATGCCGCCGGCGCTGGTGAAAGCCCACGCCGCGCTGGACAAGGCGGTGGACGCCGCCTACATCGCCGCCGAAAAAACCGCCGGCCGCAAACCGCCCAAACTGTCCACCGACGCCGAACGCGTCGCCTTCCTGTTCCAGCGCTATCAGGCCCTGACCAGCCTGCTGCCGGCGAAGCAGGCGCACCCGCGCGGCCGGGCTGCGCGCGCGAAGTAGGTTGGGGTTGGCGGTGGTTGGGGCGCTGACGCGAATCCGCACCCTCACCCGGCCCTGCGGTCCAGCCTCTCCCGGCGGGGAGGGAATGGACGGATTCAGCCGCGCAGCAACTGGCGGTACTGGCGCGGGGTGAGGCCGGTCACGTGGCGGAACTGGCGTGACAGGCCGCTCTGGTCGGCGAATCCCGACTGCAGCGCGATCTCGGCGATCGCCAGGTCGCTCTCGCCGAGCAGGCGCGCGGCGTGGTCGATGCGGGTCTTGATGAGGTACTGGCCGGCCGAAAGCTGGAAGATCTTCTTCATGCGCCGGTCGAACTGCGCGGGTGACAGGCGCGCGCGGCGCGCGAGCTCGTCGATGCGCAGCGGCCGGTCGCAGTGTTCGAGCAGATGGTCGATCGCGGCGGCGAAGCCCGCGTCGATGAGGTGCGCGCGCGTGGGCTCGACCAGGTCCTTGGAGATGCAGGCCAGGCCGATGAGCTGGCCCTGCGCGTCGTGCAGCGGCTCCTTGGTCGACAGGCACCAGCCGCTGCTGCCGTCGCGATAGATGGTGAGGTCGAGGTTGTCGACGATCGGGCGGCCGCTGCGGAACAGGCGCTCGTCCTGGCGTGTGTAGCGCTCGGCCATCGGTCGCGGGAACAGGTCGAACGCGGTCTTGCCCAGCGCGTCGCGCTTGTGGCGCAGGCCGCAGCGTGCGACCGCGGCCTGGCTGATCGCGACGTAGCGGCCGCTGCGGTCCTTGAGCGAGAACACGATGTCGGGCAGGCGGTCGAACAGGGCTTCGACGTAGTGCGGCGCTGCCACGCGCGCGAGGAAGTCGTGGCGCCAGCGTTCGATCGATGCGTGCATGGGTCGCTCCGCGCGGCTCGCGCCCGCGGGCGGCGCCCGCGAGGCCGGCCGATGATGCACGCGCAAACGCCGCGCGCTGCGCTTTTGTGCAAATTCCGCCACCGCGGCGCAGGAAACAGGCAAGACCGCCGGCACCGGCGGTGCGAGGCTGTGTGCGGGGTTGGCACGGCCGGCGCGAGCGCGGCAGTGCGTACATGCAGCATGGGTCGAACCAACAGCGGGAGTGCATGCGATGAATCACAACAGGTGGATCTGGCGCGCGGTGGTGGCCGCAGCGGGCGTGTTCGCACTGCCTGGCGCGCAGGCGGCGCCGCCGCCGCGCCCGGCGCCAATGGCGGTGGCCACGGGCAGCGCACTGGCGCCGGCGCAAGCGCCCGCCCACGTGCAACAGCGAGCGCTCAGCGCGGCCGAGCGGCCACCGCTGCCAGCGACGCGCACGCACCTGCGCGTGGACTACGACCGGCCCACGCTCGCGCTGGCGCGCGCTGCCGATGCGAACGCCAGTTGCGATGCGGCCACCTTCGCCAATGCGAGCGGCGCGGCGCTGGTCGGCGCGGTCAAGGCGGCGACGGTCGAGTGCATCAACAGCCTGTTCTCGGTGAGCGCGGCGGTGGGCGCGCAACTGTTCGGCGAGGCCAAGATGGTCACCATCGCCAATGCCATGGCGAGCGACGCGCCGAGCTATCCGGGCAGCAACGCGGGCAGCATGCTGCAGCTGGTGGTGTACCTGCGCGCGGGCTACTACCTGCAGTGGTACAACAGCGACGTGGTCGGCGACTACGGTCCGGCGCTCACCGCGGCGATCCAGCCCGCGCTCGACGGCTTCGTCGCCAACGCGCACTTCGCCGATGTCAACGACAGCCACGGCGAGGTGCTGGCCGAGTTCGTGACGCTGATCGACAGTGCGGGCGACAACGCGCGCCAGATCGGCACCGTGCGCGGCATCCTGTCGCGCTACGGCGCCTCCCACCAGCCGTACTGGTACATGCAGGCGGCGGTCAACAACGTGTTCACGGTGCTGTTCCGCGGCCACTACCTCGACGAGTTCCGCGCGGCAGTGCAGGTCGCGCCCGATTCCGGCCTGCTCGACACTCTGGCCGCGTTCGTGGTCGACAACCAGGCCGACATCGGCAGCGAACGCGAGTACCTGCTGCAGAACGCCGCAGCCGAACTCGCGCGCTTCCTCAATCCGGGACCGTGGTACGGCTATCCATCCGCATTCCACGACTTCGTGCATCCCAAGGCCAAGGCCGTGCTCGACCAGTTCGTGCTCGGCGGCCATGGCTCGGGCGTCTACGTGCGCATGGCCGGCGTGATCGACTACTACGACCACGACCACTGCAGCTACTTCAGCCTGTGCAGCTTCGCCGATGACCTCGAAGAACTGATCCTGCCGCCGGCCAACGCGCGCGACTGCAGCGCGACGCTGCGCGTGCGCAGCCAGGCGCTCACCGCGCAGCAGCTCGACTGGGTGTGCGCGCGCGTGGGTGGCGAGGAGGGTTACTTCCACGCACAGGCGCAGACCGGCAACGTGCCCGTGGCCGACGACCACAACAGCAGGCTGGAGATGGTGATCTTCCACTCCAGCACCGACTACGAGACCTACTCGGGCACGCTGTTCGGCAACGACACCAACAACGGCGGCATCTACCTCGAGGGCGATCCGTCCGATCCGGCCAACCAGGCGCGCTTCCTCGCCTACGAGGCCGAGTGGCTGCGCCCGACCTTCGACGTGTGGAACCTCACCCACGAGTACATCCACTATCTCGACGGCCGCTTCAACTGGCACGGCGGGTTCGGCGACTATCCGCTCGATGCGCCCAACGCCGCGGTCTGGTTCATCGAGGGCTTTGCCGAGTACATGTCCTATTCCTACCGCACGCTGGTCTACGCCGACGCGGTGGACGAGGCCGCCAACCCCGACAAGTTCACGCTCGCGCAGTTGTTCGACACCGAGTACAGCACCGACTACGCGCGCACCTACCAGTGGGGCTACCTCGCCTCGCGCTTCATGTTCGAGCGCCACCGTGACGACATCACCGCGCTGTTCGCGGTCACGCGCGTGGGCAACTACACACCCGGCTACGCCGCTTGGCTCAATCCGCTGCGCAGCGCCTACAACGCCGAGTTCCGCGCCTGGGTGGTGTGCTTCGCCGCGGGCAATGGCGACACCTCGGACTGTGGCGGCACGCCGCCGCAAGGCGATGTGATCTTCGCCAACGGCTTCGACGGCGCACCGCCGGTGGAATTGCCCGAGTGCGCGCAGGCGGCCGATGGCCGGCTCGACAACGGCTGCCGCATCAGTGGCCTGGCCGCGCCGCGCGAGGTCGATCGCGTATGGCTCACGATCCTCGTGCCCGCGGGCGTGGGTTCGCTCACCTTCACCACCTCGGGTGGCAGCGGCGATGCCGACCTCTACCACAAGGCCGGTGGCTGGCCCGACACCGGCGATTACGACCACGCCTCGACGCTGCCCGGCAACGACGAGACGATCACCGTCACCAACCCGGCGTCGGGCTGGCATTACCTCATGCTCAAGCCCAAGTCCGCAGCCTTCGCCGATGTGACGATTTCGGCGACCTGGCAATGAGCTCGCGCCGCGATCCCTGACACCCCAGCGGCGATCGCGGCAGAGGCAGGCGCCGCCCGGCCCCGGGCGGCGCTTTTTTGTGCGACCTCGTGCAGGACCGCGGCGCATCGGCCGCGCGCTGCTCGCCCCCTGTCCAGTGCGTCGCGCTTCGTGAGACGCTAACGGGCGAAGATCACGCGTCGGCTTGGCGCGGGTGGGGACAGGGCAGGGAGACATGACGGACGTGCGCAGCGGATTGGTGGTGTATCGCGCAAGCCGCCTCGAAGCGCTGCTCACGCCACTCACCGCGCTGCTGCAGGCGGCGCCGCCCGATGCGGTGCTCGCACCGCACCAGATCATCGCCGCGCACCCGGGCGTGCGCAGCTGGCTCGGCCGCGAGCTGGCGCGGCACGCGGGTCCGGCCGGCATCGCCGCGAACCTGCGCATCGAGCTGCCCAGCGCGTGGTTCGACCGCCTCGCCGGCGAGGTGCTCGGCGCCGAAGCGATCGCGCAGCGGCCGTACCGGCCCGAATTCCTGCGCTGGCGCATCCATGCGCGCCTGGACGCGGCGTCCGACCCGGCGCTGGCGGCCTGGCTCGACGGCGAGGCGGCCACGCGCGCGCAGCGGCGCCTGCAACTGGCCGA
The DNA here is from genome assembly GCA_014338185.1 of Lysobacterales bacterium. Taxonomy (GTDB): domain Bacteria; phylum Pseudomonadota; class Gammaproteobacteria; order Xanthomonadales; family Rhodanobacteraceae; genus Dokdonella_A. Next base: position 4,501 of record QUBV01000094.1, read on the forward strand.
TCATCTCGCGCGGCTGTACTCGCAGTGCCTCGTGTACCGGCCCGACTGGCTCAAGCAATGGGCCGCGGGCCGCGCGGTGCCGGCCGCGGCACTCGCTACGCTGTGGCGGCAGCTGCACCGCGACATCGGCAGTGCGCATCGCGGCGAGCGCATCGAGCAGCTCATCGGCGCGCTCGGCCGCGATGCGGGCCACGGCCGCGAGCCGCTGCACGTGTTCGGCCTGGTCCACCTCGCGCCGAGCGAACTCGCGCTGCTCAAGGCCGTGGCGCAGCAGCGCCTGGTCGCGTTGTACCTGCCCGATCCGTGCCGCGAGTACTGGGGCGGCCTGCGCAGCGAGCGCGCCAGCCTGCGCGAGCTCGTGGCGCGTGATCCCCACGGCGCCGCCACCGAAGGTGCCTTCCTCGACCAGGGGCATCCGCTGCTGGCGGCATGGGGACGCATGGGCCAGCATTTCGTGCTGGCGCTGGACGAGGCCGGCGTCGCACTCGACACGCGCCACTGGGAAGACAGTACCGATACGCCGCCGCAGTCGCGCCTGCAGGGCGTGCAGGAGAGCATCCGCCGCTTTCAGCCCGCGCTCATTGGCGAGCATGCCGCCTCGCCGCGCAGCGATGCGAGCCTGCGCGTGCATGCCTGCCACACGCGCCTGCGCGAGCTGGAGGTGCTGCGCGATGCGCTGCTGCAGGCGCGATTGGACCGGCCCGAGCTGCGGCCCGCGCAGATCGCGGTGCTCATGCCCGACGTGCACGCCTACCTGCCGTTGCTGCCCGCGGTGTTCGGCGCGGCCGGCCGTGCCGAGGGGCCGTTGCCCTACCACTGCGCCGACGTCGCGGTGCGCCACGCGCATCCACTGTTCGAGGCGTTCCGGCGCCTGCTCGACCTGCCGCAGGCCCGCCTCACCGCGCCCGAGCTGGCCGACCTCATCGCGCTCGCGCCGATTGCCGCGCAACTGGGCATCGGCGAGCGCGACCGCGACACGATCGAGCACTGGCTCGAAGCCAGCCGCGCGGCATGGGCACTCGACGCGGAGTTCCGCGCGCGCTTCCAGGTGCCTGCGATCAGCGAGCACACCCACGGCTGGGCGCTCGACCGACTGCTCGCGGGCTATGTGCTCGGCGCCGGCGTCGACGCGGGTGGCGGCGAGGACCAGGACGTGGTCGGCCTGCCCGACGGCACGCGGCTGGCGCCGCTCGCGGGCGCGCACGGGCCGCAGGCCGAACTGCTCGGCCAGCTCGACCGCCTGCTGGTGGAACTGGGCGAGGCCTGCCGTGACGGCGCCAGGCCAAGGCGCGCGAGCGAATGGAGCCAGCGCCTGGAGCAGCGCATCGAGCGCCTGTTCCGCGTCGAGCCGGACGACAGCGGTGGCCGCGACGCGCTCGCGCGCCTGCTGGACTTCGTGCGCGCGATCGCGGCCGAGCCGGCCGATGCGGGGCTCGATCCCGAGCTCGACTTCGCCGTGGTGCGCGAGCTGCTGCTGGCGCAGATCGATGGCGTGCCCGCGCGCCAGGCGTTCCTGCCCGGCGGCATCACCTTCTGCGGCATGGTGCCGCAACGCGCGATTCCGTTCGAGTTCATCGCGGTGCTCGGCCTCAACGATGGCGAGTTCCCGCGCGCTGGCCCCGCGGGCAGTCTCGACCTGCTGCAGCAGCATCCGCGCCTGGGCGATCGCGACGTGCGCAGCGACGACCGCTACCTGTTCCTCGAAACCGTGATGGCCGCGCGCTGGCGCCTGCACCTGTCGTACATCGGCGAGGGCGTGCGCGACGGCAAGCCGCGCAATCCGGCCGCGCCGCTGGCCGAGCTCATGGCCGCGCTCGATGCCGCAGCAACCGCGGGCGCGGATGCGCCGGCGCAGCCGTGGCGGGTGCGCCATCCGCTGCAGCCGTTCGATGCGCGCTATTACGATGGCAGCGATCCGGCGCTGTATTCGTTCCGTTCCGCGTGGGCGACGTGGCCCTCG
>QUBV01000018.1 GCA_014338185.1 Lysobacterales bacterium
GCAATGAGCGCGATCCATCGCGCTCCCCCTGCGGGCCGCTTCGGCCACCGCCCGCCGCCGCTGATGGGCATCGGCAAGAGCAGCGCGCTCCTGCGCGCCAAAGGCTGCACTGCGAGCAAGCCAGTGTCGTCAGCGTCGGTGCGACAACCGACTCACGTCCCTGGTGTGTTCGTCCCGCATCCCTGCGCGCGAAAGCCGCAAGCAAGTTCAAGGCGACGACGAACGCCAACCACGCGTTGCCAGTGGCGGAGAACCGGCTGCAACACGACTTCACGGCGCAGCGCCCGAATCAAGCGTGGGTGTGCGACATCACCTACATCGGGACCGATGAGGGATGGCTGTATCTGGCGGCCGTGCTGGGCCAGTTTTCGCGCAAGATCGTCGGCTGGTCGATGTCCGACCGGATGACAGCGGCACTGGTCTGCGACGCACTGCGAATGGCACTGTTCAACCGCAAACTGCCACGAGGCGTGATCGTGCACAGCGACCCCTTCGGACAAGCTCGCGCTGGAAGTTCACCCCTTCCAGCGCGATCCGCTTCTGCGGCGCAACTCATCCTTCGCCGAGCAGTTCGGCCTCTTCCAGCCAGTCCAGGTACTCGATCTCTTCCGGGGCGGCGGTGGGTTGCGGTGGACAGTTCGCCAAGGCGCCCGCGTCGTTGAACTTGATCTCGCCGCCATCCCTCACCTGCGCTGACGACCACGGCGGCAGCGGTACGGAGTCCACATCGGTGCCGTCGAGGATGCTGAAGTAGATCGGTTGCGCGATGTCGCCGAACGCGATGCCGCGTCTCTTCTGCACCGGATCGAAACACCAGTATTCCGCAGCGGTGGGCGGCGACTGGAAACAGCCCAAGTAGGGCGAGGCCAATGTGGCAGGCGCCACCAGTTCCTTGTTCGCCTGCCGAATCTGGCCGCGCGTGAACCCGGAGCGCATCTGCGCCGACGGCGAGGTCTGCATGATCGGGACCGAACGCACCGCGAAGCGCGAGTTCGGACTGGAAGGCTTGCCGAACAGGAACGCCAGACGAACATACCCGGGATTGGGTGGCGTCGTCATCGCAAACGCGCCCGTCGCGCCCTGGTAGCGGTAGACGAACTTGCTCGGAACGCCGGCGCAAGCCCAATAGCTGTAAACGCCCTTCTGCGGGTTGCTCGAATTCTGCGCGACCCATGCCGAGCCGTTCCAGAAATAGTCGGTGTTGTTCCACGCCGCGGCGAACGTCGGCTCGCTCACGTCGTAGCTGCCAACGGCAATACCGTCCGGCTCCTCGCCCAGCGGCCCGCGATAGGCTAACTGAATGAACAGGTCCGTCGCGTTCACCGGGATCGGATCGTCGGAGAAGTCGAACATCTTCTCGACCGCCGCGCCGTCCAGCTCGCCCGCGGCGACCGTGAGAGGCGCGGACACGGAAATCTCCTGAAAGCTCGTCCGGACGGGCTGATTGCCTGCGCAGGATGGCTCGACGATGGTGCTGTCGTAGGACTGCACACGCTCGCCGCTCATGTCGGGCTTATAGCAGGCGTTGCGGTGATAGCGCGCGATGGCAACCAGACGTGCGCCCGTGCCGCCCGTACCCTGCGGCACATTGGTGCCCGTACCGCTCTCGACGATGGCTGGTGTTGCGTTACGCACCATCAGGCGCACCGCCTCGAAACCAAACGTCTTTGTCGGCTGGCCGGTCTTGCGCGGATATCCATCCGCGTCCATCGTGTGCGGGTCGCCCTGGTTCATCACCGCGAAGATCGACTGATCGATCGACGTCACCTCAAGGCGTCCGCGGAAGAAGAAGTCGATCATGCCCGCCGAGTAGCCGACCGCGCGGGGCACCATCACGTCCGCCATGTAGCGCATGTCGTTATAGGTGATGAGATAGCCCGTCGACTCGAGATACTGCGGCTGGAGGTCGTCTGGAATGATGTCGCGCCAGATGCCTTTGGTCACCAGCGGCGCCTTGCCGCCATACGCCGCGAGCGTATTCGCCGACTGGTCGTAGTTGGGTGCGATCACGTCGGTGATGGGATACGCATACTCCGCCAGGTGCACCACGCGTCCATGCACTCGCAAGCCGCTGGGCACCGACACCTCGCTGTACCCCGACGACGTGAGATCGCTCGGCGGCAACGGATAGGTAGGGGCGGAGGTCGGCATGCAGCCGCTAGTACCCGGGGGCTGACACTCGCGGTATCCGGGCAACGTGCCTGCCGTGAAGAAGCTGCGATTGGAAAGATCGGCCAGGCCGCGGCGGCTGCGAAGCACCGTCTCGGTCATCCCAGGCTCGATGTGCCGCGTCGTGAAGAACTTCACCGGCGTGCTGAACTGGACGTGCCCACCGCCGCCCGGGTAGTAGTTCGGCGAGCCGAAGCGCAACGCTGGGAGATTGTTCTCGGTTGGCAGCGTGTCGTCGTACATGCGACGCAGCGGGTTACCCGTCGGAATGCTTATTGCCAACGCGTCCGATCGACTACGCAACACTCGATAGTCCGTGTAGGACTCGAATGCCGCATCCGCCTCACCCTCCGGCCAAGCCGCGGCCAACGGCGGTCCATGCGCATCGTTGCGGACATGCTGCGGCTGGGCGGCATCCTGAAGTAGATGGATGACGTGGCCGAGGTCGTTGATGGTCGTTGCCCATCGACTCAGGCGTTCCTTGCTGTCTTCGATCGCGTCGTCGATGAAGTTCGGACCACTCCGCTTCAGCACCAGCGACCACCAGTAGTTATTGCGCGCGTCCTGCCAAGTGAAGTGATTGCGGCGAGCGTTGTCGTCCAGGTCCGAGCCGGGGTTGAGTGGATTTGTGCGCCCCATCGCCCAAAGGATCGAGCGCACGCAGGTATATGTGCCGCAGTAGTTCGGGTAGTCGAACGCGCGGTCGTACACCGGATCGTAGAAATGCTTCGTCGCACGCAGAATGTGCCCGAAGGGGTCGTTGTCGCGGTGATCCGGGTTGTACCAGATCCCCAGCACCGGGAGGATGATGTCGTTGTCGTCCTCGCGCACGGCGCCGCGAAGCAGCCACGAGCGTATCCGCTGTTCAACAGCCTCCCCGGACGCGCCGGGTATCGCGCTCTTCTCCACCAGGTCGTCGAGCACCTTGCGCTCCTGCTGCTGCGGAACGCGCGCATAGTTGGCACCGGCCGCCGGTAGCGTGGTGGCTGGGTTGATGGCCGCGTACTCGTCGTGATACGGCGTGTTCTCAGCGTCGCCCGTGAACGAGAACGGGTAATCGACATCGAGCCGGTCGAACCCCAGTATCGGCGCGATGCTGTCGGGGTTCGACGGGTTGAGCACGGAATCCCGATACGCATGATCCGTAATCAGGGCGTGCGTCGAAATCTCATAGGCCCAGCATGGGGTGGTCAGTGCCAACGCTGCGAGAGCAGCACTCCGTCGCTTCATCTTTTTCGTAAGAATGTCCCTGTCGTTGGATCAGTGCATTCCGGCCACGCTCAGCGCCCTCGCGAAAATCATCAGCAAGGCGAAGGCGATGAGCGCGAGCAAGGGTGGAAAGACCCATCTCGATTGCTTGGTCTTGGCCAGCAGCACGATCCCGCCGAACGCCGACACCGGAAGGCTTGCCAGCAAGAGCATGCCGAGCAGCCCACCGACATACCGCGCCCTGAAGAACCAGGGCGCGCTAATCAGCAGAATCAAGAGCGCCACCATCATCACCGTCGCCACAACGACGAGGACGGAGCCAACGCGAATTGCAGTCGAGTTGTTCCCTTCCATATCGTCGTGCGCCTACATCGAGTCGATGCGCCACACGCCATTGGTGTCGCGCGCGAAATGGACCGGGTAGCCGCGCACGTCGCTGGTCAGGTCGCGCACCGCGATGACGTCCGCCGAGTCGAACCCGATGAGCCCGTCTGCCAGCGTCCCCAAATTGGTCGCGACCGTCGGCATCCGCGTACCCAGCGCCGTGAACAGTGGCGTCAGGCGAGTCTTGATGCCGTCCGCCAGCGCGTAGCCGGCCCCGTTCACGTCCTGGGCACTCAGCCGCGCGCGCAGCTGCGCGTAGGTGGAGCAGATCGCGGTGCGCTGCTCGGCCAGCTCCACCACCATCACGCGGCACTTCACCGTGACCGGCGCGTGGCCGGTGAAGGTGAGGTTGGCGGTTGCGGTGTATGCCCCCGGCGCCGGGTACGTGAAGATGGGCAGATCGCCTGCCGCGCTGGCCGTGTAGTCGGTGGTGCCGTTTCCGTCGAAGTCCACCGCGACCGACTGCAGCGCCAGCCCGCTTTTCACCTCCACGCGGAACTGCGCCGGCAGCGGCGAGAACCCCACTGGCGTCGACGTCGTAAACGTCGCGTCGGGATCGCCCGTCGGGACCGACACGGCAACGTTCGCCGATGCGGTCAGGCCGTCCATCGTCGTCGCCGTCGCCACTAGGCTGGTCGCCGACGAGTCGAGCGTCAGCTCCGGCGTCACGAACACGCCGTTGTGCACGTAAGCGCGTGTGCCCGCCACGGCGACGCCGGTGTTCACCGACCCCGTGACCGTGCCGACCACCTGCATCTTGCCGGCGGGCAAAGCCGTTCCGGCCGTCGGCCAGGTAATTGCTATGGTGGGGGTGATGCCGAGCGTGGGCGCCGGCGTGGTAAGCGCGGGTGGCCCGATGCCGCCACCGGTTGTCGCCGGGTCAAAGCCATCGACGAACTTCGAATCGAAGTTCACGTCCTGAAGGCCGCAAACCTCTTGCGCTTGGGCAGACGCGGCCATAAGGCATGGCCCCATGAGCATCGCGGCAAGGCACCGCGATGAATAACTGTTTTTGAGTCGCACGACGATCCTCCCTGTGCAAAGGGCGCCGATCGTCCGAAGGTCGGTCTATGGGAACCCCTTCCGACCTTGGAGAGAGCGCCTGATTCGAAGCTAGCACAAGGAAAACGCCACTGTCTCGCACATGCTGAGACTCGATAGATCGCTAATGCACTACATCAAGCTGTCGCATTGGCTCAATCGTTGTTCCAGTCTCCGCGAGGACCGAACGTGCATTGCGTGCCGTATGCGAAGATGCTCACACGAGCATCGCGCGCTGCTGGAGGCACACTCATGCATGAATCTGGTACCGTTCTTCACGGCTCAGGTGCGTATAGGAGTAGAGACGGACCCGGCCGAGAAAGTGGCCAATTTTGGGCGTTTCGGCTGGTGGCCACCCGCAGCAGTGATGGCCGGAACCTCGCGTGGTTTGGGGATTTCAGGCAAAAAAAGGGCCTGGAGACTATCCAGACCCTTGTGATTGGTGGCGTGCAGTTTACTACCGAACAACTTGCTATTGGGGCCAATGGCCACTGCTGCGGAAGATAGTACGTGCGCAATGAATCTATGTGACATGATTCACACGGTGCCCGATGGCGCAAAATTTGGGGCAGCACCATTTATCTCTGCGATCATCTCCTCGGCATCTGGATATTTTTCGGCAATGCGTGGAGAGATGACTATGCCGTGAAGGTGTGCGCGTAGGTCATCCCATCGATCATGCAGTACCTGCCAGTTTTTCTCATCATAAGTTCCCCGGAAAACAACTGGGCGAATTTCGATTCTAGGAAGGTCGCCATTCGCTTGCGTGTCAGCGATCACCTGATTCAGTTTTTCTTCCCACAAACTACCGATCCTATCGACTCGACCAATCTGCTGCTCAACCACACCAGGATTCCACTCTGGGTGCAGCAGCACAACCGTACGACATGCCTTGTGAAGATTAAGCCCTTCACGGCCCACCAACGATTGCGCTACCAATACCTTTGGGTGACCTTGCTTTCGATTGAAGGCCAATTGCAAGAAGCGCCGAGTCGCTGGTTTTGTCTCCCCAAACATTAATCGTGCGTATCCACCTTCAGGGCGGTTGTATTCCTCGTGTAGCCTGATTTTTAGTTCAGCCCAGAGACCGGATGCTTCCGCTTCATTCAACTGCCCATCACCATCTGCATCACCTTCGTCACGATCACTTGCCGCAGCCACTAAGTCAATAAAGGCCTGCGCGAAGTCGAATGGCGTGGCATTCTGGGCATTAGCCTGTACCAATTCGTGCATTGCTCGAGCCACTACTCCCAAGGCAGAATCTTCGTTGCCTTGAGCCTGTTCCGAATCCTCCTTAACCGTTTTCTTAAAGACATCAAACAGCGATCGCACGCGTTTGTCTGGCTGCTTGACGGTGAAACCTTCCTCGATGTGGCTGATTAGATTTTTCCGAATATTGCGGCGCTGATTCTCGAGTGCTTGGTATTGTTCAGCAAGGGCATCATCCAGAAGCGCGCGATCCAATTCTCCTTGCCTGCGCAACTGCCGATGAGCAGATAAGATAGCCTCCCATTCTTCGTTCTCATGCACCTTGGATTGCGGCCATGGTAGATTGGCATCAACACACCGTAGCATCTCCCGAGCATTGAGCAGTTGCACCAGTGCTCGTAATGGACGTGTGAACCGACCGAACACCAAAACTTTTTCCCCTTGCAGACAGATAGCTTCAATTTCTTTAACAGCCGCCAGAATTGCCGGGTGATCAAATAGCGGCGATCCAGCATTCTTCACGAATGGCTCGATCATGACCTTTTGCCACCACGCTGCGCGTAGCAGACGCTTGTCAGCTGTCGGTTCTATTTTGGAGCTATACTGTGCAGCGATCCAGGGCTCGTGATCGGCTTCTATTTGCTTCTGATCCTCGTTGTCATCTCGATGCACCTGATCAATCAGTGAAGCAATGCCGTGGCCATTACCTAAGGTTAGGCGCAGCCGCTTGGCAACCGTACGGTCGGATTGGCGAGTAACAAACGATAAGGCTTCTGCTGCACACACCGCCCGCTTCCATTCAGAAGACAGTTGGGCTGTATCGATCAGGATTTCCTGTTCGCGCCGATAGGCGTGATAACCCTCGCCAGATTCATTCTGAAACTTGATGATCGCAGGATCTTTCCGTTTATCTCGTCGCAGCAGATAGTCACTTAGTGCCAGCTTGAACGCAGTTGCCGATTCTTTGAATTCCTTGCGCACCTCTTCGTCACTCGGGCATTGCCTTACCCTGGTTACAGATTTTGCATAATTCGAAATGGCTGTAGTTGCTGCTGTTCTCGATGCAACATCAACCCGGATGCGTCCCAGCATTTGCGTCCATTGTGTGGCATCGAGCTCAACTGGAGTTGCGGTCATTGCCAGGCGGCGGGCATCGACAGATTCCAGAACGACCTCAGTCAACAATCGATTTAGCCCACTGTCTTGCCCCCTGCTTTTGTGTGCCTCATCAACAATGACCAGATCAAATACACCCAGCCCAAGTCCGACCGCACGTTCCAGCCATGGCCGTAATTGTGCGTTATGCCTATATTCGCCGGCAGTCAGAGCGCCAGGCCAAGGTGTCGTTTCAGCTAATTCCTCAATGAGTTTTCGAGCAGGATGATTTTCTGGGCTGGCGCATACTGCAACGACGATGCTCTCCGCAGCTTGTCGAACCCACGCGTCGTCGAGCATCTTGTTATTGCGATAATCGCGTGGCCAACGCCCGTTCGCTTGCTTTCGCCATCTAGCATATATTTCTGGGAGCAGAGCCCAGCGCCACGGAACGGTGTTCTCTCCAAGCCGCCAGTTTGTGAAAGCAAGAGACACAACTAGGGCCGATTCCATAAACCACGGAGCATTCTTATCCTTGGATTCCCATGCCTGCAAATATTGCCAGAGACTACGTAAGATCGGCGGCGCATTTACCCCAGCGGTTTGTAATTCGTCGCTCCACTGATAGCCCAACCCAGGTGGCACCAGTATCGCAACCCGACCACCTGTGGCAATCACAGCCCGGGCGACCGCCGCAGCTATCCGGGTCTTACCCATGCCGACTTCGTCCGCGATTATCACGCCGTTATTCGGTAGTCGCTTGGCAAGTTCCTGGAGGCTCGCTGCCTGCCCGTCGTTAAGTTGAATTACACGACTATCTGCAAGAGAAAGAAGATGATTTGCGACTCTGTTCCAGCCTCCGAACCTTTGACTCATTTCGCATCCCCAATCGGGCTCAATTCATTGACCTTCCAACTCTCTTCAATCCTGAGTAACATCTCGTCATACAGCTTTCCGGACTCTGAGTCGCTGGTATCTGCAAACGATGGACGAAAAGACTGGTGGCGCAGTGGGCTTAGAGGGTTCAGTCTCAATGCGTCGCGAAAATACTTAACAGGGGCGCTGTCGCAGGCTTGTGCCAAAATTTGCTCAAGGCGATTGCACCAGAGCGCCCAGTCAATTTCATCGAGCTCTATTTGCTTAGCGGCAATGTTTTCGATCAGGTCCATCATCTGCCGTATCGGATAGCTGGCGATCGGTACAGAGTGCCCCTTCTTGTTGTTCTTGCCTTCGCTTTCATCGCCACCATCGCTTCCGTCGTCATCATCATCCGGTGGCATTGGAAAATCCGCGAGTTGCCACCATGCCTCGTCGATATCGATGGCTGGCAATTCGGTCGCAGCAATACGTCCGTATTGATCGACGACAGGTATCCGAGCTTCAAGATTCTTGTCTCCAGATTTCCAGCGGATGCGAACTTCACGGGGTCGCGCTTCGCACCACTGAAATCCACTTTTTGTCATTGAGCAGGTTAAACTGGCTGAATCAAGTACATCGAAATCGGTGACGCAGCTGTCGTTGGTACGTAACTCGCGAACATCGTCCGACTCGTGCCATACGAGCCAAGCAACGGGTGGCGCAACATAAATTGCATCCCGTTGCTCCATGCCGGGGCCAGCATGAAGCGTGGAAACGTCACGAATCTCATCACCCCCTCGCTGAATGGGTAATAGGTTCGTCACCACCTGATGCTCAGGGGTACCCTTGCTTTTCTGCCAGCAGAGCGTGTTCGGGGCAAACACAACGCCTGCTTCGAGGTTGCCCGCAGCGGAGCTCATCTTGTTGGCGAAGCCTGGATGAGTCAGGTTCCCTGAACCTAGGTAAACCCAGGAGCTTGTGCATGCATTGGAGTCGTCTCGACGATTAGCGCTGAACAGGAATTTTGCATGCAAATTACGTCGTGCTCCTTCACCGAACACAACGGTTGGGATAGCTGCAGGACGTACTGTGATGCCCCTGTCGCGCAATGATTGCAGCGATGTGGCTATGGATTGGCAGGCATTTGGATTGACATAGAGGTCTACCTCCGATTTCTTAGTCAGCAAGCCCTTGTCACGAAGAGTTTTGAGAATCGCAAGTGGCACTTCGGGTGGCTCTTGTTGATCATCTGATGTTTCATAAAATCCGGACCCAATGGCCAGGTAATTGCGTTTTACTTCGCAGTTTGCCTGGATTTGTGCAGGTAGCTGAGACAGCAGGGACTTGTTCCGATTGTCGAAAACTCTCGGCTGTCCATTTGCCTTTTTCGAGCACACATTGATCCATTGCCTGACTTGCTGCTGCGCGAGCATCGTTTCGCTGACATGACCATGAGCGGAAGCATTGAGCAGCCGGACGTCGAAAAGCTGCTGAATCCATTCCAATAGTTTCCAGGCTGCGCTAATGTCGGCACAGTTTTTCTGGATATCCACATCAGGGTTGCTGAGTGATTCACTGGCGATATCGATCCGCCATATCAGGTCCAAACTCTCTTCCAGTGTCTGCCATGTCCAATTGCCTGTTGACACCAGCAAGCGTAACCGCCACTGACTGTGGTTCTCCTGATGACGAAAACCTAGCAAAGCGACCTTGGCATGGAGGAGCCGAAACGGCTTTTTCGCGTAATCAATAATCGGCAAATGCGCAGCACCAGGGGCGTCCAGCAACGAAATGTGAGGGGTGCCAGGATCAAGCAACGTAGCTAGGGCAATACGGCCTTGGCGGACGCGTTGGGAGTGGGTAAGTCGAGTAAAGCGTTCAGTGGCGTCATTCAGAAATAACGCATCCGCCGAGTACCCGCACAGCCAACCAAAATGTCCGATGTAGTCTTCTGGCGCGTCAAAATGCTGTGCCAGCGATGGTGGCCTAAAGGATTCGCGATTGATACTCATGCTTCACCGCCGCCCGCGTGCGGATTTAGCCATTCATCCAGTTCACCGTGCATGTCGAGATTCAACAGATAGAGATTTCGTACACGGTAGGAGATGCCTTCCGGCAATGAAATGCGCCCCCCGTTCGGCGTTTCTGGCTCTTCGTCGTTGGCACTGACCTCCTTTATCGAGCCACGAAATGCCGCCCCTGGCTTGATTTCATCCCCTATCAGACGCAGCACGTGCCCGTCTCGATAGACCAATTTTCGCAAGATGCTGACCGGGTCATCTCCGCCGCACTCCTGACAAAATGTCGTGGCATCCTCATCGACGCGGGCGAGATCCAAGTATTGTGTTGCTACGAGTTTAAGCTTTTCAAGCGACTGTGCCAGCGAATCAGGAACTTGATGTTTCAAGGATAGGAATTGGCCGGCACCCTGGTTTCCGATATGGACCTCTGCTGCATCGAGCGTAGCAATTGCGGCTTCACGAGCTTGAAAAAACAAGGCCCCTGCCTGAAGGTCGTGCCAATGATCTTCTGAAATTTCTTGCGGACGCTGCGCCCCCGCTAGCTTGTCTGGCCCATTTGTTCGGAGTGACTCGACCCACGCCAGTGCGTTACCTCGCCGTTTCTTATCCTCACGGGATTCGGTCCCTCCTTGAATTAGCCTTTCGCGAAGTAATTGAATTGCGCCTTGCGAGAGAGAGTCAAGAGGAGACAGTGCCTGAATAAGTCGGAGGGAATTCTCCAGCTTGTCACTCTCGCCCAGTACCCACTTGGTTAGATGGTCAATGACTGATGTTTTATGTGGGCTGTAACTTCTTGTGGCTTGCTCAATGAAATTACTTCCTTCTTCCGTGCAACAAAATGCATTAAAGCGTGCGCTGTCGGACTCGACAAAGCCAAGTGCGTGCAAGGCCTGGACGGTCGCCATTCGCATAGGCTGTGTGACGTAGAAATTTCGCTGACGGGCCCGCCGGAAACTGAAATCATCTTTGCCTTGCAACTTGGTATTTCCGCGCAAGCGACTGTCACTACTCCAGTCATTGCTTTTGAAGGCCAGCCAACAGGCCAGCGCTTCAATTGCGTTCGCCACTTCAATATTCTGCACTCTCACACCTTGGCTGCGCGCAGCTTCCGCTACAGCCACACCAAGCGCCGCAAGTAGCAGCTGCTTGCCGTACCAGACGCCACCTATCCCGGGAACAGCAAGATCATTAAAGCGGCGTATTGAAGCGCCAAGTCCAAGGGTTCGAGTTCGTCGCGTATTCGGCAGAAATTCGGGACCGAGAAGGCCCCACACACCTTCGATCAATGAGATCTCCTTCGTTACGGCTTCACCGAGACAATGGAACGCCGCCCAACAACTTCAATTGCATCCCCGAACCGCCGCAGCCACCATTCGAGCATGGCGCTATCCATTACTGACGCTGTGATTTCGAGCCGCCCGTCATTGAGTTCGACCACTTGTTGGTCACTCGACAGTGGAGATTCCAGCAAATGAAAGCCGGCATTACGCTCGATACGGAACGCCAATTGCACTTTTTCGCCCTCGCCGAAGCCGAAACGTCCATCGTCGTCATACTTCTTGAGGTCAAATTCTTTGGGCCTATCGAACGTCAGCGTCGACATCTCGGCTGACAAGATTCGGTGCAGCGCCAAGCTGCGTTCGTTGTCATAGCCACGGTATCGGCAAACGAGATAGAGGCGTGGCCCCTGCTGGGCTAAGCCCAGAGGCATAACTTCCACCTTGCCTCGCTTCCCTCCCGAATTCCGGTAGTCTAGATGAAGCCAGCGGTTGCTGTACAACGACTCACTGACAATTTCGAATACGCCGGAAACAATCTTTGGCGGCAACAGCGGCTGGCTGGTAGCCACGACACGTACCTTGCCGGGCCACTCACGCTCCAGACGCGCACTGCTATTCGGACCTAGATTTCGCCGGGCTTGGCTGAAAAAACCTTCCATCGATTTCATCAAACGCGTGGGCAGAAGATTTCTCAGATGTTCCTCGGCCAACTGGAGCAGCAACGACTCCTGTGGCGTGAGATTGGGCACCGCCAAGGATTTGGCCTGCTCCAGCCAACGATAGCCATAGGGTTTGCTACGGTCGTCACGCTCGATCTCGAAATGCTCGCTGAGCATTTCCAGTTGTCGCTGGATGGTGCGCAGATCCCTATCGATACCGGCATCCTTGAGTTGCCGATGCAGTTCACTGGCGGTCACCTTGCGGCCGCGCGGAATGCGGCGCAACAACTCGACGGCAAGCAATACGGTTTCGAGTGTGTCGGAGCGCTTTGCCATCTCAGACCTTCAATGCCGACCCTGTAAAGACCGACCATAAGCGAACCATGGCATAGGTGTCGAGCGCGCAGTAGGCCAGCAATTGCTGCTCGATCTCGGTCCTGCGCATCTTGCTGGTTTGCGGTGACAACGCTTCCAGGAAGGCATCCATGGCCATCCCGCCATCCTGAACACCATCGAGATCTCCGTAATCCAAGTCCGGGCAGAGTGCTGGCAGCACGGCCTTGATGCTCCAACTGCCTTGCTGGCTGGGGTGGTAGTAATGGTCTCGAGCCACAGGTAAGAGATCCACCACGCGCTCGTTCAATGCCAGCAGTGACTTGGCCATACGAGGAAAGCGCTCAGACAACTCGCGGATGCGGGCCGTTTCAAAACCGGCGTTGTAGACGAATATTGGACCTCGCTCGCCGCACGCGGCAATCAAGGCTTCGGTAAATGCCTTGGACGGATCGCTGCCTGTGATATCGAGAAATGCCTGCTGATCGAGCTTGCCTGTACGTGAGAGGCGGTGTACGCTGAACTGGAAAGGAATCTGCTGGTAAGGCCGTGTTCCCTTCCAGATCGGTACGGCAAATTGGATGGTTTCAAAGTCCAGGAAATAAGCGGGCAGCTTGTAAGCGGCAAGTGCTTGCGCGGACGCCCGCTGGTCGAAATAGGGTTTGCCGGAGAGGGTGGCCGCCTTGACGCGTTGCTGCTTGTCGTTAAGCAGTGCATCAGGCAAGTCGCGAAGTTCTGTCAGGCCATGCGCCTCAATGTGCGCCTGAAGCCCGTTGCTCAGGCGACCAGGTAGCCACTTGATCGGCTGCTCTGCCTGCGGTTCCTGACTTTGGCAATAGGCAAGAAATCCGCACTCATAGGGATTGCCGCAGTGCTTGCCCGTAGCAACCCTGGGCTCGCGTTTCTTTGCGACGATCTGTTGCGCCTCGGCAATCCAGCCGCGCACCTCTTCTCCCCGGCCGAAAACTTCATCCGTCAGATCGTTTTCGAGCAATAGCCCGTTGTAATCCTCATTGCCTGGATAAACCCAATCGCTGTCGATATGTGCGAGCGCGATTTTGGTGAGTGGCACACCGGAGGAGCGGGCGACGAAGGATTGCACAGCCGCGTCGTCGCGATGGTAGTCCTTGACTGAGGTGGAGGATTTCACCTCGACCATACGCCAGGCCAGCTTGCCACATCTTCTTATCGGCAACATCACGTCTGCAAGAGCTAACGCTCCTTCGGCGCGAAAGCCCGCTTCGAAGATCGGTTGAGCTACCTGTAGAAGCTCCAGGGTACGAGCGAATGCAGCATCAAAGCCGTCTGCTTGCGGATCGATAAGAACGCCCTTGCCCTTGGGGTCATACAATCGTCGGGCAATGTCACCGACTTGATGCCCCACGGCAAAACTAGCCTGGGTGGCGGCCGAATCCTCACGCAACTTGGGGCGATGCACCTCAAGCCACAGTCGCTTGGGGCACTGCCGGTAAGCCAGTAGCTTGGACTTCGAAAGCGTGCGCATTGATCCTCCCTTTTTGTCAAATTATCCCATGCGGTTGATGGTCAGATAAACCCAATCGATGCCTTTCCACCTTCTTTCACGGCACACTCCGCCTCCAGAGCCGAAACCAGTGTGGCCGGTGATTGAATGGGGCGGAATCGGTGTTGACGCAGCACGGCGGCGAAATCGCCAGGGGTCAGCCGCTGCAGACGCATCGTCCTTGTCAGCAGATCAGGCTGTGGAGCAGGGAGGTTAAGTTGTATACAGTAACGACGCACCAGTTCCCAGGCCTGTTCTGGTCGCAGAAAGTCGAACTTCACCTTGAGGTCGAAGCGACGCAGCGCAGCCTGATCCAGACCTGTCATCAAGTTTGTCGAGGCGATGAATACGCCGGAGAACGATTCCATCTGGGTGAGCATCTCATTGACCATGCTCACTTCCCAACCACGCTGAGCCCCGCGACGATCCTGAAGAAAGCTGTCGACTTCGTCGATCAGCAGCAGCGCCCCATCCTGCGCTGCTTGTCGAAATGCCCGAGCGATGTTCTGCTCGTTTTCGCCGACATAGGGGGACATCAAGTCAGAGGCACGTTTCACCAACAAAGGGACATCCAGTTGTTGAGCCAGCCACCGCCCATAGGCGGTTTTGCCCGTACCGGGAGGGCCATACAAACAAAGTCGGCCAGCGCGCGCCGCAATCAGTCCATCTGCAACACTGCTTAGGTCGGCATCGGCATGTATGAACCCCGGATCGTAGATTTCCGGCAGTCGATTCGGATCGTTCTGAACGATGGGACGGTGTCCCTGTGCTTCCAAGGTATTACTGATCAACCGTTCAAACGCCGTGGCGCAACCCTTTTGGCCAAGATCCTCGCGTATCGAGCGAACGACTGAGCTTGCCTTGGCCACCACAGCGGGTGCCAGAGATTCGGCCTCGGCAATCCGCGAAATAATGCAAGCATCGATCAGGTCGCCGCAATTCTCCTGCAGAATCCGCTCACGCTGCTTTTTTGGCGGCACGGGCAGTTCGAACACCATGTCGAAGCGGCGAATGAAGGCCGGATCGAGGCCATCAATGGAGTTGGACAACCAAAGCGTCGGCACCGGATTTTCTTCGAGCATCCGGTTGATCCACGCCTTGCGGACCTGAGCCGTACTCTTGCGGCCAAAGAAACTATCACCATCGTTGAAGACATCCTCGACCTCGTCGAAGGCGATGAGTGCCTGGCGTTGTGCGAAGAAACTCTGGGCAGCGCGAAACGCACGCAGACGGCGTTCGCCATTCACTGGATCGCCATCGGCGTCCTCACTTGCCACCTCGAACAGTTCACATCCCAGTTCATCAGCTAGGGCTCGTGCCAGCTGACTCTTGCCTGTACCCGGCGCTCCATGTAGGAAGATGTTGACCCCACGCCGCCCGGTCGTGGCCGCGTGCCGTAGATACGGACGCAGAATTTGCAGGGAAGCATTGATGTGGCTGTAATCGGCCAGCTTGAGTTGTGCTGGGCCTGCGGCAGATACGGTGCCGCGCAGCAAACTGATCGGATCGGCTTCCGAAGATGCCATCAGATCGGCAAACCCATCGGAGAGCAGATCCAACTTGCCGCTCAGCGTGCTGGTACCGCTACGGTCGACCGAAACCAAGCCGGAGCGTGCGAGGATGCCCTGTGCACTTAGTGATGCACGAATTTCTGGCTCGGGCAGACCAAGAATCGCCGAGAGGGCATGAAAGGCCTTGACTGATGAAATCTGGCCAAGCCAGTCGGCAGTGTCGTCCAAGAGTCGTTCATTGTGGATTGACACGGCGAACTCCAGGATTCTGCAATCGGTTGTACTGAGACCGACCAGATCGGACAGTTGTCCAACGTTGTTGCGCAGGCAAGCGGGCAGAGGGGCTTTTTCCCATTGTTTTTCAGCCTTCTGATGCAGCATCCGCAGTTCTGATTGAACGGCCTTGAGGTCAAAATCATTGGGGGACGGGTCGATCCAATGCCCCAGGCCAATCACCTCAGCCAACGTATCGTTGTTGAAGCCGTGAGAACGCACGAAGTCACGCTGCCCACCCAGCGGCACCAGAATGCGCAGCAACCAGAGAAGAATGATGGGATCGGGACCAACCGCATTTGCGGTGCAACGCGACCGACGTCTTGCCATGATGGTTTCTCCTTGTGATGGAAACCATCATCCGGGTTGCTGCGACGTAATGTGTCACATCGATAGGTGCCGAGAAGCCAGAAAATGGCTTGGCTTCCTGCTTGAAGAACGCATTCATCGTGCTCCCAATCACCCTTGAAGGAGCACACGATGAGCAATTCCCCAACCCCGACCCAGCAGACCATCCTGACCCATGCCGTCGGCCACACCGAAGGCCGGATCGAATGGTTCCCCGACAACATCAAGGACGGTGCTCGCCAGAAGGTGCTGGCGGGCCTCACGCAGCAGATCGTGGCGGCGCTGACCGCCCCGCACATCATGCAGGCGGTCTGGGATCGGATGCAGGTCACCCGGCCCGACCTCACCGAACCGCAGGTCGTGCTGCCGATGCGCAACCTCGCGGGCCTGTGGCGGGAGCTGTTCCCGGCGGAACATTGCCGTCTGGCAAAACTCCTGATCGAGCGTGTGGTAATTGCCGATGGCGGGTTGGAAATCACCTGGCGCGATCAGGGCTGGCAGGAACTGGCCGGGGAATTGCTGCCCGGCAGCATCGGCGCGGAATTGCAGGAAATGGAGGAAACCGTATGAAGCCGAAACTGCAGACCTTGGGCGCAGCCATCGCCCGCGAACGGCGCGATGGTGGGCAAGTGAAGCTGTCGACCTTCATCCCGCTGAAGATCCGCAAGCGCGGCGCGATCATCCAACGCGCTCCCCCTGCGGGCCGCTTCGGCCCACCGCCCGCCGCCGCTGATGGGCGTCGGCAAGAGCGGCGCGCTCCTGCGCGCCCAAGCCCGCACCGCGAGTCGGGCTGGATCGTCGGTGCCAGCGCGACCGCCAACCCACATCTGTGGTGGGCTCGTTGCGCACTCGGCGGGTTGCTTGCATCCGCAACTAACGGGGTCCAACTAACGGGGTCAGGTTCACTTCCTGATCGCCCATGACCCACAAGCCGTCGATTCAGCGGCTGGCGCGCCGCCTACCGCTGGCTTGGCCTTGCCAGGCGCACCCGATGCGGTCGATCGGTGCTCAGTCCCAACCCTTGTCGTCGGCGAATGCGCCGGGCCTGGAGCCGAAGTCACCCTGTGCCTGTGCGGCCAGGTAGGCGACCACCGCGTAGGCGGCCACGTTCTGGCGCAGCTGCTCGGGGTCGATCTTGTCGAAGGTGTCGTTGGCGGTGTGGTGCCAGTCGAAATAGCGCGTCGCGTCCTGGTGCAGCGACAGGCCGGCCATGCCCACCGCATGCACGGCCGACAGGTCCGAGCCGCCGCTGCCGGAGCGCTTGGCGTCGTAGGCGATGCCGAGCGGTTCGAGCACCTTGGCGATCTGCGCGACCGCGTCGCGCGCCTCGGGCTTGACGCTCGCGGTGGCGAGATAGATGCGGTCAGCGCCCAGGTCCGACTCGCTGCCTAGCACGGCCTTGGCGATGTCCTTGGCATGCGCGCTGGCGTAGGCGCGCGCGCCGTACAGGCCCGATTCCTCGTTGGCGAACGCGATCACGCGGATGCTGCGGGCGGGGCGTTGTGGCAGGTTGGCGATGAGCTTGGCCGCGCCGACCGCGATGCCGATGCCCGCGGCGTCGTCGATCGCGCCGGTGCCCAGGTCCCAGGAGTCGAGGTGGCCGCCCATGATGAAGTACTCGGCCGGCCTCTTGCTGCCGGTGAACTCGCCGATCACGTTGGCGCCGGTGTACTCACCCTCGAAGCCGCAGTCGAGCGTGAAGGCGATGCGCAGCACCTGGCTGCCGGCGAGGATGCGCTCGACCTGGTCGGCGTCGGGCGCGGCCAGGGCCGCGGCCGGGATCGGCGTGACGCCTTCGGCAAAGCGCGTCACGCCCGTGTGCGGCAGGCGGTTGGCGTCGGTGCCCGCGCTGCGCAACAGGAAGCCGAGCGCGCCCTTGCTCGATGCCAGCGACGGGCCGATCGAGCGTACGCTCGAGCCGATGCCGTAGTCCTGGCCGCTCTGTTTGGCGTGCATGCGCGCACCGACGTAGACGATCTTGCCCCGGACCTTGGCCGGATCGGCGTTCTTGAGCGCGTCGAGCGTGTCGAAGCCGACCACCTCGCCGCTGAGGCCGCCGGCCGGCGTGCCGGGCGAATGGCCCAGTGCGGTGAGGCTCAGCGGCTGCGGGAACGGTGCCAGCACCTGGCCGTGCTCGCCGCGCCGCACCCACTTGGGGTAGGTCACCGGCTCGCTCCACACCTTGTCGAAGCCGAGCGCCTTGAAGCGCGCGATGGTCCACTCGCGCGCCTTGAGGTCGTTGTCGCTGCCGGCCAGGCGCGGCCCGATCTCGGTGGTGAGGTCGCGCGTGAATGCGAGGGCGACCTCGTCCTTGAGCGCGGCCTCGCGCAATTGCGCGGCGGTGGCCAGCGCCGCATCCGGGATCACGGTGGGCTTGCCCGCGGCGATGGCGAGCGGCGAGGCGAGCAGGAGCAGGGCGAGCGGCAGCGAGCGGCGCATGGCGGCGTTCCTCGTGGGGGAACGCCGATTATGCGCGCGGCGTGGCGCCATGCTTTGGGCCAAAGGTCATGCCTGCGCGGCGGCCGCCGCGCAGGCCGGGCGTGGGCCTACTTGCCCTGCTTGAGCAGGTCGCGGATCTCGGTCAGCAGCGCCACATCGGGCGGCGGCGGCGCGGGCTCGGCGGCCTTCTTGCGCAGCGCGGTGTTCATGAGCTTGACCACCATGAAGATCGCGAAGGCGATGATCGTGAATTGGATGATGGTGTTGAGGAAGGCGCCGAACTGGATCGCGACCTCGCCCTTGCCGTCGGCGCCGGCGGCCTTGAGCACCCATTTCCAGGCCGAGAAGTCGATGCCGCCGATGAGCATGCCGATCGGCGGCATGATGATCTGGTCGACCAGCGAGGTGACGATCTTGCCGAACGCCGCACCGATCACCACGCCCACGGCGAGGTCGATGGCGTTGCCGCGCGCGGCAAATTCCTTGAATTCCGAGATCAGGCTCATGGGCGGTCTCCATCACACAGGGGAATCGACGTCGCCGCAGCGACAGGCGATTGTGGCGCCATCGCGGCAGGCTGTCATTGCGCGACACCATTGTTTGCGGCGGCGCGGCGTGCGCGCGTGCGTCAGGCGATGTCCACCGCGAGGCTGGCGATGCCTTCGAGCGAGGCGCTGAGGCGGTCGCCGCGCGCGAGGGGCCCGACCCCGGCCGGGGTGCCGGTGTAGATGAGGTCGCCCGCGGCGAGCGTCCACAGCCGCGACAGCTCGTGGATGATCGCGGCCACGTCGAACAGCATGTCGGCGGTGTTGCCGTGCTGGCGCAGTTCGCCATTGACGCTGAGCGTGAGCGCGGCGGCATGGGGATGGCCGCCGCGCGCCACCGGCATCAGCACCGAGGCCGGCGCCGAGGCATCAAAGCCCTTGGCCGCATCCCATGGCTGACCCTTGGCCTTGGCCGCGGCCTGCAGGTCGCGGCGCGTGAGATCCAGCCCCACGCCGTAGCCGTAGACACACTCCAGCGCCGCCCCCCGCGCGATGTCGCGCCCGCCACCGGCCAGCGCCACGATCATCTCCACTTCGTGATGCAGCTCGTTGGTGGCCGGCGGATAGGGCACCACCACGCCCGCGCCCGCGTCGGCCACCAGCGCACCGGCCGGCTTCATGAAGAACATCGGCGTGCCACGTTCGACCGGTGCGCCCATTTCGCGCGCGTGCTCGGCGTAGTTGCGGCCGATGCAGTAGATGCGATGCACGGGCAGGCGCGCGGCGGAATCGGCGATGGCAAGGCTGGCGGGAGCGGGTGGCGCGACGACGTAGCGGGTCATGGCTGCGGGGCGGGAAGGACTTGTCCGGGCCGGCACTGCCGATGCGCATGGTGGCCGGGCCTCGGGTGACAGCTGTCACCTCCGATCCCTGATGCCTGCCAATCGCGGTCGCGGTGCGAATGCCGCAGCATGCGACAATCAAGGCTTCCCCGCCATACCCGTGCCCGCACCATGGACCAGTCGCAACTGCTCAAGGAACTGCGCATCGATCGCAGCGCGCCGCCGGCGCGCCCGCCGGCCCGCGGCGGCTGGATCGTCGCGGCGGTGGTGCTCGCGCTCGCGGCGGCGGGGGGTGGCTGGTGGTGGCTGCAGGGCGCGCGGCCGGTGAGCGTGGAAACCGCCATCGCGAGCGCGCCGCAGGCCAGTGGCGGCAACATGGCCGTGCTGCAGGCGACCGGCTATGTGACCGCGCGGCGGCAGGCGACCGTGTCGGCACAGATCACCGGCACCTTGACCCAGGTGCTGATCGAGGAGGGCGAGCGGGTCGAGGCCGGGCAGGTGCTGGCCACGCTCGAGGATGCCGCGCAGAAGGCCATGCTCGCGCAGGCGCAGGCGCGGTTGCACGCGGCGCAGGCGCAGCTGTCGCAGGTGCGCGCGCAGCTGGCGCAGAGCCAGCGTGACGAGGTGCGGGCGGCCGAACTTCTGGGCCGCCACCTGGTGTCGCAGCAGGCGGTGGAGCTGGCGCGCACGCAGGTGGTGAGCCAGCGCGCGCTGGCCGAGGCGCAGGCACGCGAGGTCGATGTGGCCCAGGCCAATGTCCATGCCGCGCAGGTGCAGCTCGACTACTGCACCGTGCGCGCGCCGTTCGCGGGCGTGGTGACGGCCAAGGCCGCGCAGGTCGGCGAGATCGTCTCGCCGCTGTCGGCGGGCGGCGGCTTCACCCGCACCGGCGTGGGCACCATCGTCGACATGGATTCGCTGGAAGTCGAGGTCGACGTCAACGAGGCCTACATCCAGCGCGTGGATGCGGGGCAGGTGGTCGAGGCGGTGCTCGACGCCTATCCCGACTGGAAGATCCCCGGCCACGTGATTGCGATCATCCCGACCGCCGACCGCGGCAAGGCCACGGTCAAGGTGCGGGTCGGGTTCGACCACAAGGATCCACGGATCCTGCCCGACATGGGCGTGCGTGTGTCCTTCCTCGAGGACGACGAGGCCGATGCGGCTGCGGCCCCCGCGCCAGCGGGCGTGCTCGTGCCCGCTGATGCGATCGTGCAGCGCGATGGCCGCAGCCTGGTGTTCGTGGTCGATGGCGATCGCGCGCGGCAGCGCGCGGTCACGCCCGGACAGGCCTATGCCGACCAGCGCCTGGTCGAGGGCCTCGCCGCGGGCGCGCGCGTGGTGCGCAAGCCGGGCGCCGGGCTTGCCGATGGCACGCGGGTCGAACCCGTGCGCCGATGACATCCGGGCACGTGCAATGGCGCGCGTGCCGCAACCAGGAATCCCACATGAACCACATCGTCGAAATCCGTGAGCTGAGCAAGGTGTACGAGCGCGGCCGGCAGAAGGTCGAGGTGCTGCACCATGTCGATCTCGACATCGGGCAGGGCGATTTCATCGCGCTGATGGGACCGTCGGGTTCGGGCAAGACCACCCTGCTCAACCTCATCGGCGGGCTGGACTCGCCGACCCAGGGCAGCCTGAGCGTGGCGGGCCAGCGCATCGATCGCATGAGCGAGGGCGCGCTGGCCAAGTGGCGCAGCGAGCACGTGGGCTTCGTGTTCCAGTTCTACAACCTGCTGCCGATGCTCAGCGCGCAGAAGAACGTCGAGTTGCCGTTGCTGCTGACCAAGCTGTCGGGCGCGCAGCGCAAGCGCAATGCCGCGATTGCGTTGCAGTTGGTGGGCCTGGCCGACCGCGCGAGCCACAAGCCGACCGAACTGTCGGGCGGCCAGCAGCAGCGCGTGGCGATTGCGCGCGCGATCGTGTCCGATCCGATCCTGCTCGTGTGTGACGAGCCCACCGGTGACCTCGACCGGCAGTCGGCCGAGGATGTGCTCGGCCTGCTGCAGATGCTCAATCGTGACCACGGCAAGACCATCATCATGGTCACCCACGATCCCAAGGCGGCCGAATACGCGCGCCACACGCTGCACCTGGACAAGGGCACGCTGGTCGAGCAGGCCACCCATGCATGACGATCGCACCGGCCTGGATGTGCGCGGCCGCATCGCCCGGAGGACTGGCAGATGAAGTACTTGCACTTGGTGTGGGCGGCCCTGATGCGGCGCAAGGCACGCACCGGCTTCACGCTGGTGTCGGTGCTCACCGCGTTCCTGCTGTTCGGCTTGCTCGATTCGGTGCGCACCGCATTCGGTGACGCGGGCAGCACCGTGTCCGGCGTCAACCGCCTGCTGGTGATGTCCAGGATCAGCATGACCGTGTCGCTGCCGCAGAGCCTGCTGCCGCGCATCGAGGCGGTGCCGGGCGTGGCCGAGGTGGCCTACGGCAACTGGTTCGGCGGCATCTACCAGGACCCGAAGAACTTCTTCCCCAACGAGGCGGTGAGCGAGAACTTCCTCGACGTGTTCGACGACTACGAGATGCCGACCGAGCAACGCGAGGCGTTCCGCAACACGCGCACCGGCGCGATCATCGGCGCCGAGCTGGCGCAGCGCTTCGGCTGGAAGATCGGCGACAAGATCCCGCTGCAGGCGACCATCTATCCGCAACGCGACGGCAGCAACACCTGGACCTTCGATCTCGTCGGCATCTTCCATGCGCGTGACCGCAAGGACAAGAACCGCGAATCGATCATGTTCTTCAACTGGAAGTATCTCGACGAGAACCGTCCGTTCGATCGCGGTCGCATCGGCTTCTACGCGGTCAAGGTGGCCGACGTGGACCAGGCCGACCAGGTCGCGCATGCGATCGATGCGATCTCGGCCAATTCCGACCACGAGACCAAGACCCAGAGCGAAAACGCGTTCAACCGTGCCTTCGTCAGTCAGTTTGCCGACATCGGCCTCATCGTCGGCGGCATCATGAGCGCGGTGTTCTTCACCCTGATCCTGCTCACCGGCAACACGATGGCGCAGGCGGTGCGCGAGCGCATACCGGAACTGGCCGTGCTCAAGACCATCGGCTTCTCCAACCGCAGCGTGCTTGGCCTGGTGCTGGCCGAATCGGTGCTGCTGATCCTGCTCGGCGGCCTCCTCGGGATCGGGCTGGCCGCGCTGATCGTGCCGGCGATGAGCAGCGAGGTGGGCGGCCTGTTGCCCGACCAGGTGCGGCTGGGAACCTGGAGCCTGGGTCTCGCGCTCATGGTGGGGATCGGCCTCGTGGTGGGCGCATTGCCCGCGCTGCGTGGCATGCGTCTGCGCATCGTCGATGCGCTGGCCGGCCGTTGAAGGAGTTCGCCATGTACAAGGTGCTGGTCAATGGGGTGATCACGCTGGCGCTGCTGGGAGCAGCCGTCGTGCTCGCGTTGCTGCCGTGGTCGCTGCTCCTCGTGCTGGCCGTGCTGTTTGCGCTGTGGAGCGCGCTCAGCCATCGCGGCCGCCAGGCCTGGGCCGTCACCCGTGTGGGACTGGCGACGCTGCCGCAACGGCTCGGCTCGTCCTCGGTGGTGGTGATCGGCATCGCCGGCGTGGTCGGCGTGCTGGTGGCGCTGCTGGCGATGGGCGAGGGTTTCCGCGCCACCCTGGTGCAGACCGGCAGCGACGACACCGTGCTGGTCATGCGCGCGGGTGCCAATGCCGAACTCAACTCGGTGCTGGTGCGCGATGCGGTGGTGCAGATCGAGCAGACGCCGGGCATCCTCAAGAATGCCAAGGGCGAGCCGATCGCATCGCCCGAACTCGTGGTGGTGGCATCGCTGCCGCGCAAGGGCAGCGGGCTGGACGCCAACCTGCAGATCCGTGGCGTCGGGCCGCAGGTGCGCGAGCTGCGCCCGCATGTGCACATCACCGCGGGACGTGATTTCCAGCCGGGGTTGCGTGAACTGGTGGTCGGCAAGGGTGCAGCCGAGCAGTTCCAGGGCCTCGATCTGGGTGCCACGATCACGCTCAACAACCAGGTGTGGACCGTGGTCGGCAGCTTCGAGGCGGGCGATGCCTTCGATTCGGAAGTGTGGGCCGACGCCGACATCGTGGCCTCGACCTATCGCCGGGGCAACAGCGTCACCGATGTCACGGTGCGCCTGGTCAATGCCGATGCGCTGGACGCATTCAAGGCCGCGCTCGCAGCCAATCCGCAGCTCAAGGTCGATGCCGAGACCACGCGCTCCTACTTCAGCAGGCAGTCCGAGAACCTGACCCTGCTGATCCGCATCGTCGGCAGCGTGGTCGGTGCGATCATGGCGATCGGCGCGATCTTCGGCGCGCTCAACACGATGTATGCGGCGGTGGCCACGCGTGCGCGCGAGATCGCGACCCTGCGCGCGATCGGTTTCCGCGGCCTGCCGGTGATCGTGTCGGTGATGATCGAGACCATGCTGCTCGCGCTCGTCGGTGGACTGCTCGGCGCGGCCATCGCCTGGCTGATCTTCGACAACTACAGCGTGTCGACCATGAGCCAGAACTTCAGCCAGGTGGTGTTCGCGTTCAGGGTGTCGCCCGCGCTCGCGCTCGAGGGCCTCAAGTGGGCGCTGGTGATCGGCTTCATCGGCGGCCTGTTTCCGGCGCTGCGGGCAGCGCGCCTGCCGGTGACGACGGCGTTGCGGGAACTGTAACCGTGGCGCTGCGCGTGAGCGCGATGATCGCGACCCCGGCCAGGATCACCGCCATCGCGACCAGATCGCTGCCGTGCACGGTCTCGCCGCCGAGCCAGGCGCCGATCAGCACCGCCACCGGCGGGTTGACATAGGCATAGCTGGTGGCCAGCGCCGGGCGCACGTGGCCAAGCACGTACAGGTAGGCGCTGAAGCCGACGATCGAGCCGAACACGGCCAGGTAGAGCAGTGCGAGGTGCGCCGCCGCCGGCGCCGCGGATGGCCAGCGTTCACCGATCGCGAAGGCGAACACCAGCAGCATCACGCCCGCGGTGAGCATCTGCGCGGCGGTGTTCATCGCCGGCGCCGGCATGTCGCGCTGCTGGCTCCAGATCGAGCCGAAGGCCCACGCCGCCGCGGCCACCACCAGCGCCAGCGCGCCCAGCGGCGCCCCGGCCATGCCACCGCCGAAGTTGAGGATCACCACGCCCGCGAAACCGACCGCGAGGCCGAGCCATTCACCGCGATGCGGCCACTTGCCGTAGAGGCCGCCGAACACCGCCGCGAACAGCGGCATGCTCGCCACCGCCACCGCCGCGAGCCCCGACGCGACGTCCTGCTCGGCGTAGCACACCAGGCCGTTGCCCAGGCCCAGCAACAGCGCGCCGCTCCATGCACAGTTGCGCCACTGCCGCGGCGTGGGCGCAGCCATGCCGCGCCAGCGCAGGAACGCGTACAGCGCGATCCCGGCGCCCAGGAAGCGCACGGCGGCCAGCAGGAACGGTGGCCAGCTCGCCACCGCGATGCGGATGGCCAGGTAGGTCGAGCCCCACACCAGGTACAGCGCCAGCAGCGCCGCCGGCACCAGCAGCGCGGGGCGCAACAGTGCCGACGGGACGGATGGCGGGGTGGCGGCCGCAGGTGAGGGCTGCTTCATCGGCGCAGATGCGGGGTGGTGGCTGGGGCGGGAAGCGGCAGCGGCGACGGCGTCGCCGCGCGTGGCTCAGTTGGGGCGTTGTGGCGCGCGTGGCTGTGACAGCACCTCGAACTCGCCGTCGATCACGCCCGGCGTCGGCGCGGCACGCGGCGCCGGCGCACCGGTGAGCCCATCGCGCACCTTGCGCCACACCAGCCACAGCGCGCCGCCCGCGAGCAGCAGCGCGAGCACGATCGCGCCGAGCATGAGCGCCACGCCGACGGCGAGCACGCCGAGCACGAGCGCGGCCAGGCGCGCCAAGGGGTGGCGCGGGCGGACGAAGTGCAAGCGGGTGTAGAACATCGTGGCGGTGGCCTGTGCCAGAATCGCAGGTTCCGGGGAAACAGCACCATAGGGGTGCCGCGCCTCACCCACAAGTGCTGGAAGTTGGCATGACCGCATCCGTTCCGCTGTGCCGGCTCGACGAGATTCCCGCCGACGGCGCGCTGTCGGTGCATGTGGACAGCGCCACCGGTGGTTTCGACCTGATCCTCATGCGCGAAGGCGAGCGCGTGGTCGCCTACCACAATGAATGCCCGCACCAGGGGCGCCGGCTCGACTACGCGCCCGGGCGCTTCCTCGTGCGCGACCAGCACATCACCTGCGCGGTGCACGGTGCCACTTTCCGCAGCGGCGATGGCTATTGCGTCTCCGGACCGTGCTGCGGCTCGTCACTGGCCACGGTGGCCGTGCACGTGAGCGACGGGCTCGTGTACGCGCGCTGAGCAGCGGTCGGGCTTGAGCGCGCAGCCGGGTTGCGGCGGCGCGAGTCCCGAGCGGCACGGGGTCGGCATCCGTATGCTGGCAGCGGTCAGGCAAACAGCAGGTTGATGCTCACGAGCAGCGTCACCAGCATCACGACCGTCAAGGGCAGTCCCACGCGCAGGAAGTCGCGGCTGCGGTATCCGCCCGGTCCGGCGATGATCATGAGCACCGGGCTCGCATGGGGCAGGATGAAGGTGTTCGAGGTCGAGATCGCGACGATGAGCGCGTACATCGCCGGATTGCCGCCCGAGGCCAGCGCCACGTTGATCGCCATCGGCACCATCATCACCGCGGCCCCGACGTTGGACACCACCTGCGAGAACAGCAGCGCAAGCACGGCCACCACCAGCTGCAGGCTCCATTGCGGCCAGCCGTCGAGATAGGCCATCACCTGCTGCGCGAGCCAGGCCGCCGCACCGGTCGAGTCCATCGCCGCGCCGAGCGGAATCAGGCAGGCGAGCGTGAAGATCGTCTTCCAGTTGATCGCGCCGTAGGCCTCGTCCATGTCGAGCACACCGGCCAGCAGCATGCCGACCGCGCCGCACAGCATCGCCACCGACAGCTTGAGGTCGGTGAACAGGCCCAGGCCCAGCGCGAGTGCGAAGAACGCCACCGCGTACCAGATCTTGGCCGGGCGCTGTTCTTCCTTGGGGTAATCGGTCACGACCACGAAATCGTGCGACTCGGCGGCCTGGGTCAGGTCGCGCCAGAAGCTGTGCAACACCAGCGTGTCGCCCGCGCGCAAGGACACTTGGCGCACATCCTCGCGAAACACCTGGTCGCCGCGATTGACCGCGAGCACCGAGATGCCGCGTGTCTTGCGCAGGCGCAGGCTGCCCACCGCCTGCTTGATCCACGGCGAACTGGGCGGCAGCACCACTTCGGAGATGCCCGCGCGCGTGGGATTGAACAGGTCGGCGAAGTGGCGCAGGCGCGAGGACATCTGGCACAGCTGGGTATTGGCGAACTCGGCCACGGCCTCGCGCTTGCCGAGCACGCCGAGCACGCTGCCGACCCAGATCATCTGGTCGCCCGGCGGCGCCATGCGCGCCTCGTTGCCACTCTTGAGCGCAAGGATGAGCGGCGCATTGTGCAACTGCTCGACCTCGCTCACGTTCATGCCCACCAGCGGACTGTCGGTGGTCACGGTGAGCTCGCTGACCTCGCCCGCGATGCCGTAGGTCTCGGCAAAGTAGGTCTCGGTGCGGCCCGGGGTAACCATCTGCCGTTCCTCGTCCTCGCCCGGGAACAGCTTGCGCGTGAACAGCGCGAAGTAGGCCAGGCCCGCGAGCAGCAACGGGATGCCGATCGGCGCGATCGCGAACAGGCTGAAGCTCTGGATGGTCTGCGCGCCGGGCGGCAGGTTGCGGTTGGCGCTGGCGATGAGGTCGTTGAGCAGGATCAGCGGCGAGTTCGACACCATCGTCATGTTGGTGCCGCACAGGATCATGAATGCCATCGGCAGCAGCAGGCGCTTGAGCGGCAGGCCGGTGCGCGAGCTGATGCGGCTGACCACGGGCAGGAACAGTGCCGACAGGGCCTGGCTCTGGATCACGCTCGACAGCGCGCCGGCCATCGCATTGACCAGCAGCGACACGCGCGCCTCGACGCCGCCGGCCATGCGCAGGATGAACGAGGCGGCCTTGCCCAGCACGCCGGTGCGGTCCAGGCCCGCGCCCATGATCATCACCGCGATGAGCGAGATCACCGCATTGCCCGCGAAGCCGTCGAACAACTGCTCGACCGGCATCAGCCGCGTGACCCCGATCACCACGATCACGAGCAGCGCGATCAGGTCGGTGCGGATCCATTCCAGCACGAGCATCGCCACGGTGAACGCGAGCAGCGCGAACACCAGGATCATGTTGGTGGTGAGGGTCAGGCTGGCTTCCATGCGGGGTGCTTTCGATCGTGGCCTGCGTGCATCGGGATCCCGGTTGGCGATCGCAGCTTCGCACGCCGCGGCGCTGGTGTCGCGCGGGGTCGCCGGAGCGGCATGGCGGATGGCGCGTGGGCGTCTGGCTTGCCGGCGCCCGGCACCCGGGGCAGGGCGCAGGGGTGGCGCGGTGTCGCCCATCGCCGCTGCCGGCCCGGCCGGACGCGCGCGTGCGGACCCGGCGCACGCGTGCCTGTTTCGCGTCCGATCCTCGCGTGGGGCTTCGAGCTTGAAGGGCTCACAAGCTCTCAGATGCGTTCATGGACGAAATCCCAGGTTCGATGGCCCAGCCGCAGGCCGCGCCGTTCGAAGTGCGTCTGAACGCGCCACGGCGGGCGCACCGCCGGATCGCCATGTCCCGCACTCGCGCGCCAATGGCGCGCCCCGAGCAGCACCTGCTGCATGTGCTCGGCATAGTCGGCCCAGTCGGTCGCCAGATGCAAGCGCCCGCCGCGCACCACGCGGGTCGCGAGCAGGTCGAGGAAGTCCGCTTGCACCAGCCGTCGCTTGTTGTGCCGCTTCTTGTGCCATGGGTCGGGAAAGTAGATGCGCACCTCGGCCAGCGTGTCGGGTGCGATCTCGTGCGCGAGCACCTCGACGGCATCATGGTTGTACAGGCGCACGTTGGCGAGGCCGGCGGCGGCCAGCGCGTTCATGAGCCGACCCACGCCCGGGCGATGCACCTCCACGCCGATGAAATCGCGCCCGGGCTCGGTCGCGGCCGAATGCAGCAGCTGCTCGCCGTTGCCGAAGCCGATCTCGAGCACGCGCTCGGCGTGGCGCCCGAACAGCGCGTCGAAATCCCGCGCCTGGCCGGTGCAGGCGATACCGTAGCGTGCCCAGTGCTGCTCGAACGCGCGCTGCTGCGCGGGCGTGAAACGGCCCTGGCGCAGCACGAAACTGCGGATGCGATGTTCGCGGCGGGTCGGATCGGCGGGCGTGGCGGGCATGGTGTGGGATCGGGCCTGGCAGGGTTGCGCGCGTCGGCCGGGTTGCCCACATGCGCAGCGCCAATGATCGCATTGCCGGGCACGCGGCACAGCATCGGCCGCCCACGCCTGGCGCACGCTCCCCCAAAAAAAGATGCCGCGCAGGGCGCGGCATCGAAAGGGTGGAGTGGATCGGGCTCAGTGCCGTTCGAAGCCGCGGCGACCACCGTCGGAGTCTTCATGCCGGCTTGGCCGTGCCGGAGCCGACTCGCGTGCGGGCGCTGCCTGGCGCACTTCGCGCGGCGCCTCGTAGCTGCGTGAGGGTGCGGCCGGCTGCTCCATGGAGCGTTGCGGCGGCGGTGCCTCGTAGCTGCGCGCACGCATCGCCGGCTGTTCCATCGAACGCTGCTGCTGCGGCGCTTCGTAGCTGCGTGAGCGCGTGGCCGGCTGGCTGTACTCACGCTGCTCGGGCGCGGGGGCGTAGCTGCGCGAGCGCGTGGCCGGCTGGCTGTACTCACGCTGTTCGGGCGCGGGGGCGTAGCTGCGCGAGCGTACCGTCGGCTGCTCCATCGAACGCTGCTGCTGCGGCGCTTCGTAGCTGCGCGAGCGCGTGGCCGGCTGGCTGTACTCGCGCTGCTCGGGTGCCGGGGCATAGCTGCGCGAGCGCAGCGCGGGCCGATCGCCCTCGCGTGAGGGTTCCTGGACGCCGCGTGAGGGCGCGACGTCCGATCCGCTGGTGCCGCTGCGCTCGATCGTGCGGCTGCCGCCGCGCTGTGCAGGTGCGGTGACGGGCTGGTACGTGCCACCGCCGCGCGCGGGTGCGAAGCGCGAGGACGGCAGCGCGCGCTCGTTGCCAGGCATGCTGCCGCGGCTGTCGCCGCGTGCGCCTGGCGTGGTGCTGCCACGCGGCGGCGCAAGGCTGTCTGTCGACGGCGCACGCGAACCGCGCTCGGGCGCCATGCTGCCACGATCGGCGTTGCTGCCGCCGCGCGCGGACGGATCCGCACCACGCTGCGCGCCCGTGGTCGCGGTGCCGCGAGTCAGCGGCTGCGGCTGCACCTCGGGATTGCCCACCACGCGCACGCGTCCGGCGACACCGCGTTGGTCCGTCGCCACATCGCCGCGATCGGCGCTGCCCGTGGCCACCGGCCGCGCCAGCGGCTGGCCGCCATTGCGCTCGATCGCCTGGATGCGCTCACTGATCGGCGCCACACGCGGTGGCGGTGCGGTGCGCGCGACGATCTGGCGCTCCAGCACGGCGGCCTGCGGCCGTGCGTCGCTGCGGCGTGCTGTGGCCGAAACGAAGCTGGCCTGCGTCGGCGCGACACCAAGGCGGCTCACCACCGCGGCGTCGTTCCACTGGCGTGCATTGACCCGTACCTGTCCGGTCATGACCGGACGGGCGCCGACGAAGGTGTCACGCGACACCGCGGTCAGTGCGGCGGTGTTGTTGCGCCACATGTAGTTGTTGCCCGGCACCGGCCGACCACGCGAATAGTCGTTGTAGATGTTGGTGATGTGCACGTTGTTGATGATCGTGGTGTTGTGCACGTTGATGTTGGTGAAGTAGCGGTGCGAAGTGTGGTACCAGGGCACGTACACGTCGCGCGGCCCGAGCGGGAACCAGCCGATCGGTCCACCCAGCGATACGCTCGCGCTCCAGCCGTGGCCACCCACGAACGCCACCATGGCCGGGGCGTAGAACGCACGCACGTGGCGCGGACCCGGGCACCAGCCCCAGCGATTGCCGATGTAGACCCAGCGGCCGTAGTGGAACGGCGCAAAGCCCCAAGGCGCGCTGTCGATCCAGGTCCAGCCCCACGGACCGATCCATGACCAGTAGCCGCTGCGGTACGGCGCCCAGCCCACGGCGACGCGGGTCGGATACCACACCGCGCCATACTCGCGCACGGTGGACCAGGAGCCGTACGCATCCAGGTCATAGGCGCCGATCATGTCGTCGGACACGTACTGGCGCGACACCGAGCGCGAATAGGCGCGGTCGCGCGACGCCACCCAGTTGTCGAAGTCGTCGGCACGCGGCAGGTCCAGGACCTCGTAGTCGCGCAGCGCGCTGTCGTGGAAGCGGTACGAATTGCCCGCGCGCACGCGGTAGCTCGCATTGTTCTCGCCATAGACCTCGGCGCCGCCGTCGAACACCGTCACCATGGTCGAGCTGCCGTCGGGCGCGATGTCGATGCGGTAGCGGCCCGGCAGGGTCGTGACGAACGCGAGTGTGGGCGTATCGACCTCGTAGCTTTGGCCCTGTGCGAGGCTGCGCACGCTCAGGCTCAACACGCCTTCGCTGAGTTCGAACTGGGCGAAGTCGTTGTTGAGATTGAGCAGGTTGATCGAGGTGCGATCGTCGATGCGCACCGTGGCACCGCCAAGCTGCAGCTCGGTGCGCGCGTTGCGATCGGTGTGCAGCAAGTCGCCGGTCATGAGCGGGCGGTTGAGCGAGGCCTGCACCCACTCGTTGCCGCCGGCGGGCTGGAAGCTCACCGCGCCACCCAGGAAGCTCAGCCGTGCCACGCGCTCGGGCGGATCGATGGGGTCGCCGTCGTCCTGCGCCAGCGCCGGGCCGGCGGTCGTGGCCGCGAGCAACACTGCCAGTGCCGCCGCACGCCAGGTGCGCGAACCGGAAAAGATCGTCAACATCGCCATGCTCCTCCTCCCGCCTACACCAGTCCCCGTCGCGGCGGGCCGGGCCCAGGAACGACCACCGGAACTGACAGGCGCGCCAGTATTCGCGTGACGCGGCTGAACGATGGCTTGCCAGTGGCGGAAGTTTGCAGTGGCTTGCAGTTGCGCTGTGCGGTCGTTCACATCGGCGGGTGCTTGCCGCGGCCGGTCGCGGCCGCTACCCTGCTCGCGCTTCGTGCCCGGCCCTCGCGCCGGCCCAAGGCGCCGCCCGCGGGCGTAGCTCAATGGTAGAGCTGCGGCTTCCCAAGCCGCTGACGTGGGTTCGATTCCCATCGCCCGCTCCAACCCCGACCTCGTGGCGGGCCCGCCACACCCCGATGCCGTGGCTCGGCCGGGGTGGCCGAATGACCTGCGGCAGTTGACAAGCGGTACCTGCGCAGGTAAACGTACGACATCGTTCGTACTACCTGCCGGAGCAAGACCATGCGCGTGTGCCGCCACCCCCTGTCCATCCTCGTCCTGGCCGCTGGCCTGGCCATCCCGGCTGCGTGGGTGCAAGCGCGCACCGCCGACCAGCCGTGGCAGAACTCGGTCGATGCGGCCGCATTCGCGCAGCAGGCGGCCGAAGTGCGCGATGCGATGAAGCCGAACGGTCGTTTTGGCAACATCAGTCAGCCCGATCGCGC
Organism: Lysobacterales bacterium; assembly: GCA_014338185.1. GTDB lineage: Bacteria > Pseudomonadota > Gammaproteobacteria > Xanthomonadales > Rhodanobacteraceae > Dokdonella_A. Next base: position 32,265 of record QUBV01000018.1, read on the forward strand.
CGAGGTCGAACGCAACCTCGCGATCCTGCAAAAGCTGTTTGACGAGCGCGACGCGGTGTCGCGCATGAGCAACGCGCAACAGGTGCAGCTGGCCAATGCGCAGGAAAAGCTCAATGCGGTGCTGACCGGCAACGACGACGAGCGCCTCATCTGCACGCTTGAGCAGCGTTCGGGCACCCACTTCAAGACCAAGTTGTGCATGACCGCGCGCGAGCGCCGCGAGGTGCGGCGGCAGAGCCAGGAAGGCTTCCAGAATCAGCTCATGAAGGGTAGCCCGACCCAGGCGCCCGGCGACTGAGCTCGTGCCGTCCGCCGCCGCTCGCGTGCCCCTCCACCCGCCGTAAACCCGCGCCGCTGGACGCGGCCGTCGGGCGGGTGGATGATCACCCCCACACACGAGGACACACCCATGCTGCGCACGTTCGTCAGGTTGTCGACACTGGTTGGCGTCATCTTGCTCGCAAGCCTGTCCAGCGTCGCTCCCGCACACGCGTCCGAGCGCCTGTGGCGCGATTCCGCCGATACCGCGGCGTTCAACGCGCAGGTGGCCAGGCTGCGCGAGCAGATGCAGCCTGACGAGCGCTTCGGTGCGATCAGCGATGCGGACCGGCAAAAGGTCGAGGACAACATCGAGGTGCTGCGCAAGCTGTTCGATCTGCGCGGTTCGGTGGCGGGCATGAAGGACGAGGAACGGGTGGTCGTGCTCAACGCCCAGGAGACGATCAATGCCCTGCTCGAGGGCAACGATGGCGATCGCATGGTGTGCCAGCGCGAAGCGCAGATCGGCACCCGCTTCAAGTCGACGGTATGCATGACCGCGCGCGAGCGTGCCAGCCGCAAGAAGGACGCCAGCGAGGTCGTGCGCAAGAACCAGTACCACACCGACACCAAGGCCGACCGCGGCGGCTGAGCGCCGGCCCACGCGGCCTCGGCCAAGCCTCGGGGTGCGGATCGAAAGTCTTGCCGCGCAAGGCACGCTCCGCGCGCGCGGCAAGGCGGTTCCGGTCCGTCGCCGATTGTGCTGCGCCGGACCCGTCCCATTGCGCCCGGATTTGCTGCACACTGCCGCTCGCCGCAGCCCTTGCGGCGGATCCAGCGGACCCGGCGCATGAAGATCGCCATCCTGTCGCGCAATGCACGGCTGTATTCGACCCGCCGCCTCATCGAGGCGGCACGTGAACGCGGCCACGTCGCACGCGCGCTCGACCCCTTGCGCTGCTACATGCGCATTGCGCCGGGCAGTTTCGAGATGCACAGCGGTGGCAAGCGCCTGCACGGCTTCGACGCGGTCATCCCGCGCATCGGCGCCTCGATCACCTTCTACGGTACCGCGGTGGTGCGCCAGTTCGAGAAGATGGGGGCCTACACCCCCAACGACGCCGATGCGATCCTGCGCGCGCGCGACAAGCTGCGTGCGTTGCAGATGCTCGCCGCCGAAGGCGTGGACCTGCCGACCACGGTGTTCGGTGACAACCCCGAGGACAGTGCCGACCTGCTGGCGATGCTCGGCGAGCCGCCGCATGTGCTCAAGCTCAACGAAGGCGCCCAGGGGCAGGGCGTGCTGCTGGCGGAGAAGCGCAGCGCTTCGCTGGGCATGATCGAGGCGTTCCGTGCGCTGTACGCCAATTTCATCGTGCAGGAATTCATCCGCGAGGCCAACGGCGCCGACTTGCGCTGTTTCGTCGTGGGCGAGCGGGTGGTGGCGGCGATGCAGCGCCAGGCTCCCGAAGGCGACTTCCGCGCCAACCTGCATCGCGGTGGCAGCGCCAGCGCCGTTGAACTCGACGCCGCCGAGCGCGAACTCGCGCTGCGCGCCACGCGTGTGCTCGGCCTGGGCATCAGCGGCGTCGACCTGCTGCGCTCGGCGCGCGGACCCCTCGTGCTCGAGGTCAATTCCTCGCCGGGCCTGGAAGGCATCGAGGCGGCCACCGGCGTGGACATCGCGGGTGCGATCGTGGAATACATAGCCGCAGCCGTGGCGCGGCGCGCCGTGCCGACGGCGTCGCGCCAGCGCGGCGCCTGACACGCAATGGCGCATGGGTGGCGTCCGCCTGGTGCCGCGCCGAGGCGGTGCACGGCTACCCGCCGCACGCCATGCCTCAGTAATGCAGCAGCGCGTGCAGCGGCGCCGCGTCACCCCACCGCGCCCGCCCACCGAGCGCATCGAGTTCGAGCAGCAGGCTCGCGCCGACCACGCATGCGCCCTGGGCCTGCACCAGCGTGCGCGCCGCGCACAGCGTGCCGCCGGTCGCCAGCACGTCATCGGCCAGCAGCACCTGCTCACCGCCCGACAGCGTGTCGGCGCGCATCTCGAGCCGGTCCTGGCCGTACTCGAGCGCGTAGTCGACCCCGACCACGGGTGGCGGCAGCTTGCCCGGCTTGCGCAGCGGCACGAAGCCGGCGCCCAGTGCACCGGCCAGCGCGGTGCCGAAGATGAAGCCGCGCGCCTCCACCGCGCACACCACGTCGATGTGCCTGCCGCGCCACGGCGCGGCCATGCCCTCGATCGCGCGTTGCAGCGCCGTGGTGTCGGCCAGCAGTGGCGTGATGTCGCGGAACAGCACGCCCGGGCTCGGGAAGTCGGCTACCGCGCGGATCAGTCGGCTGAGCTGCTGCATGTCGTGCCCTCGGCGGCGTGCGTGCCCGGCCGCCTCACGCGCCTGCCCCGCATCCGCCGAGCGCTGGCATCGCGCGAACGCGTCCGGGGCCGGTCTCAGTAACGCGGCACGCCCGGGTCGATCTCGCGCGACCACGCATCGATGCCACCCTCGACGTTGTACAGGTTGCTGAAACCATGGTCACGGAAATGCTCGGCCGCGTTGCGGCTCGCCACGCCGTGGTGGCAGATGAACGCGATCGCGGTGTCGCGCGGCAGCTGGGTGAGGCGCTCGTGGGTTTCGGGCGCGAACACCTCGGCACCCGCGAACGGCACGCGGGTGCGTTCGTCGAGATTGCGCACGTCGAGCACGAGCAGGTCGCCCGCCTGCATGCGCCGCTTGAGTTCATGCACGTCGATCGACTTGATCACCTCGGGTGCCGCGGGCAGGAAGATCGCCAGTCCCATGCCATGCGGGGTGCTGGTCCAGTCGATCTGCGCGCCCTGCGCACGCGGCGCACTGGCCAGGTCGAAGTGGATGTCGAGCCCGTTGGCATGCGCCACGATGTCGTGGGCGCCGGCCGCGCGCAGCTGGAAGCGCGGCTGGAAATGGCTGTCCACATCGAGGAACAGCGCGGCCTCGCCCGCATCGCCGAGTGCGGCACGGATGTGCCCGGCCGCGGTGTCGCTGATCGTGAGCGTGGGCGGCGTGCGGTCGGGCTCGGGCCGACCGAACAGGCGGTGCAGTTCGCCCGAGTCGTACATCGACTGCACGATGTCGGCGCCGCCGACCAGTTCACCCTGCACGTACAGCTGCGGGATCGTCGGCCAGTTGCCGAACTCCTTGATGCCGGCGCGGATGTCCTCGTCGGCGAGCACGTCCACGCTCAGGTAGTCGTCGAGCAGGGCATTGAGGCGGTCGGCCGCAGCGGCCGAGAAGCCGCAGCGCGGCGCGTGGCGGGTGCCCTTCATGAACAGCACGACGGGGTGGCTGGCCAGCAGCGCCTCGATGCGGGCGCGGGTATCGGGTGACAGGGACATGACGACTTCCGCTACGGACAACCGCCCATGATACCGGCAGATGCCGCGTCGTGGACGAATCAGGCGCTGACCGCGTCGAGGCGTGCCAGGTCATCCGCGTCCAGGCGCAAGTGCAGCGCGCCGGCCAGTTCGGCCACCTGCGCCGCACTGGTGGCGCTGGCGATGGGCGCGCTCACGCCGGGGCGCGCCATGAGCCAGGCCAGGGCGACCTGCGCCGGGCTCGCGCGATGGCGGCGCGCGACGTCATCGAGCGCGGCCAGCACCCGCAGGCCGCGCGCGTTGAGGTGGCGGCCGACCGCGCCCGCGCGCGCCGCGCTCTTGCCCAGGTCGGCGCGGCTGCGGTACTTGCCGCTGAGGAAGCCGCTCGCGAGCGCGTAGTAGCACACCACGCCGAGCTGTTCGCGCTGCGCGAGCGGCGCCAGCGCGCGCTCATGGTCCCGGCGCGCGACGAGGCTGTATTCGGGCTGGATCACCTCGAAGCGCGGCAAGCCATGCGCGGCGCTGGTCGCCAGCGCCTGGGCCAGCCGCGCGGCACCGAAATTGGATGCGCCGATCGCCGCCACCTTGCCGCGCTCGATCAGTCGCGCGAACGCGCCGAGCATGTCGGCCAACGGCACCTGCGGGTCGTCCTCGTGGGCAAAGTACAGGTCGATCCGTTCCAGCCCGAGCCGGCGCAACGAATCGTCGGCGGCGGCCTCGATGTTGGCAGGCGCGAGTCCGCGCCGCGGCGGCCATTTGCCGACCTTGGTGGCGATGCGCACACGCCCGCGCCGGCCGCCGTGCCGCAGCCACTGGCCGATGATCGTCTCCGATTCGCCGCCGTGGTTGCCCGGCGCCCAGGCCGGGTACACGTCGGCGGTGTCGATCATGCCGATGCCGGCGTCGATCGCGGCGTCGAGCACACTGGCCGCATGGGCCGCGTCAACGCTCCAGCCGAACACGTTGCCACCGAGCACCAGTGGCGGGATGGACAGGCCGGAGCGACCCAGTGGACGCGTGTTCATGACCCGCAGTGCCGGCGCCCGCGCCGCGGGTGCGGCGGCACACTCAGCCGAGCACGTCGGGACGCTTGGCACCGGCGAAGCGGCGCGCCCAGTAGGCCTCGTCCAGGCTGCTCACGCTCACGCGCTTGCCGGTCGAGGGCGAGTGGATGAAGCGGTTGTCGCCCAGATAGATGCCCACGTGCGAGATGCGCTTGCCGTGGATGCGGAAGAACACGAGGTCGCCCACTCGCATGTCGGCGCGCGCGACACTGCTGCCGACCTGGAACTGGCCGGCCGAATTGGACGGCAGCACCGCACCGATCGTGTGCTGATAGACGTAACGCACGAAACCGCTGCAGTCGAAGCCGGTCCTGGGGTCGCGACCCCCGCGCCGATAGCGCACCTCGCGCAGGCTCAGCGAGAAATCGGCCAGCAGCGTGCGCATGCGCGATGCAGCGGATGCCGCGCCCTCTGGCGCCTCGGGCGGCACCACCAGGGTGCCGGTCGCGGGCCAAGCGGTGGTGGCGATCGCACCGGCGCGGTCGAGGCTGAACGCGGCCAGGTCGAATCCGGGCGCGGGCGCAGCGGCCGCGCCCGTGCCGGCCGACAGCAGCAACGCGAACAAGACCGACGACGTCAATCGCTGGAATGGCATGGCTGGACCCCGGGCAGCGGTACTGGCAGGGGTGAGCCACGGCCAACCGCGCACCCCGCGAGCGCGGCAAGTTAGCAAACGCCTTGCTGAACGGTGTTGGGGTTTCGTTAAACCCACGCGCCGTGGGCCGTGCCGCCGGTGCGGCACCCGCGCACCGGGCGCCGACGTGCCGGCGGTGCTGCGGGCGCGCCACGGTCGGTCCGCGCGCGGCGGGCGCCCGCGCTCAGGCGACGCGGCGGGTCGCCTCCGCGGCGCAGCGTTGCAGTTGGCGCTCGATGCGCGCGAAGGCGTCTTCCAGTACCGCGGGCTCGGGCAGCAGCGTCACGCGGAAGTGGTTGCGCGCGGCGATGTTGAAGCTCGATCCGGGCACCAGCAGGATGCGTTCGGATTCGAGCAGATCGAGCGCGAAGCGCGCATCGTCGAACTCGGGCAGGCGCTGCGGATCGATGCTCGGGAACGCATACAGCGCGCCCTGCGGCGCCACCACGCGCAGGAACGCGCTGCGCGCCACCGCTGCGCACACCGTTTCGCGCGCGCTGTGCAGGCGACCTCCGGCGGCGGTGAGCGCGCCGATCTCGTTGGGGCCTTCCAGCGCCGGCTTGATCGCCCATTGCGCGGTCACGTTGCTGCACAGGCGCAGCGAGGCGAGCAGGTCGAGCGCGCGCGCGAGTTCGCTGCCGCGCGCCTCATCACCGCTGAGCACCAGCCAGCCGACACGATAGCCACAGGCCAAGTGCACCTTGGACAGCCCGCCATAGCTCAGGCAGGGCACCTCGGCCGCCAGCGGCGCCAGCGGCGTGTGGATGGCGCCGTCGTAGAGCACGCTGTCGTAGATCTCGTCGGCCAGCAGCACGAGGCGGTGGCGGCGCGCCACCTCGACCAGCGCCAGCAGCAGTTCGCGCGGATACACCGCACCGGTGGGATTGTTCGGGTTGATGATCACGAGCGCGCGCGTGCGCGGCGTGACCAGCGCCTCGATCTCGGCCGCATCGGGCAGGTGCGCGCGCGTGGCCGGGCAGGGATAGTGCACCGGCACGCCGCCGTTGAGGCGCGTGGCCGCGGTCCACAGCGGATAGTCGGGGGCGGGCACGAGCACTTCGTCGCCGTCGTTGAGCAGTGCGCGCAGGCTCAGGTCGATGAGTTCACTCACGCCGTTGCCGATGAACACGCGCTCGGCGCTTGCGTCGGCACCGTGGCGCCGGTGCAGCGCCGCGATCGCGGCGCGCGCCTCGGGCAGGCCCTGCTGGTGGCAGTAGGCCTCGCTGTCGGGCAGGTGCTGCGCGATCGCATCGCGCAGGTGCTGGGGCACGCGGAAGCCGAACAGGCCCGGGTTGCCGATATGCAGGCGCAGGATCGCCTGGCCGTCGCGCTCGAGTTCGTGGGCGCGGCGGCTGAGCGGGCCGCGGATGTCGTAGCGCACCTGGCCGAGACGGCCGGCAACCGCGATGGAGGGTTCTTGCATGGGGCAAAGCCGGGTGAAAAGGTGGCCTATCCTAGCAATGATGACGCGTTGCAGCACGCCGTGGGCGACTTCGACCCCGCCGCGTCGCGGCCACTGCCGTCGCAGCCGCGCACGCAGTTGCGGCCGGCCGCCTTGGCCATGTACAGCGCGCGATCGGCCGCCTCGACCAGCGCCTGCGCACTGGCCGCGCGCGTGGTCGGGTTGGCCGCCACGCCGATGCTCACGCTCAGCCGCGTGAGCTGCGGCAGCGGCGGTTGCGGGAACACGTTGGCGGCGACCGCGACGCGCAGCCGTTCGGCGCAGGCGAGCGCGGCGTCCAGATCGCACGCTGGCAGCAGCAGCGCGAACTCGTCGCCGCCGATGCGGGCGACGGTGGCTTCGGGCTGCGGCGCCGCGGCCACGCACTGGCGCGCCACCTCGCGCAGGCATTCATCGCCACGCAGGTGCCCGGCGGCATCGTTGAGCGGCTTGAAGCCATCGACGTCCACCAGCAACAGCGCCAGCGGCTGCGCGCGTGCGAGGTGGCGCTGCCATTCCTCGGCCAGCTGCGCGTCGAAACAGCGCCGGTTGGCCACTCCGGTCAGGCCATCGCTCAGGGACAGCTGGCGCAGCCGCCGGTTGGCCTGCTCCAGCTCATGCACGATGCGCGCGAGGTGGATCGCGCCCGCGATCTGGGCCGCGATCGCGTCGAACACCGCGCGTACCTCGGCGCTGAAGAAGTCGGCCTGGGTGCTTTCCAGGTTGAGCACGCCATGCAGGCGCTCGCGATGGCGGATCGGTACCAGGTACTCGCTGCGCACCGCCTCGTTGCCCGCGACGTAGTCGGGGTCGGCGGTCACATCGCTGATGAGCTGGGGCTGGCCGCTGCGCACGGCGCGCCCTGCCGCGCCGATCTCGATCGGCCAGGGCAGCCCGCTGGGCAGTTCGAGGGTGAGCTCGCCGCTCCAGACTTCCTTGCTGAAGTGGGTGCCTGCCTCGTCGAGCAGGATGATGCTCGCGATCGCGACCGGCAGTTCGCGCGCGAGGCAGTCGGTGATGCGTTGCAGGGTGTCGCCGAGCGAGTCGCCCTGCAGGGCCTGGCTGGACACCTCCGCGAGCAGGCTCGCGAGCACGAGCCGGCGACTGCCGTCATCGTGCTCCAGCCACGCCGTGGATGGCACCGTGGGCCGTGCCTCGCCACGCATTGTCCGCTCCGCCATGACGCCGGCTCCGGGGACTCCGGATGGATTCCAATCCCGCCGAGTCTACGCCAGCTGCGTGGCGGTGGCGCCGAACGTGGCTAGAATCGCGCCGATGCCAGCCGCCCACCACCCCGACGACCGCCTCGCCCGCATCGGCTGGCGTGCGGTCGAGGGCGTGGAAGCGACTGCCGAGGCGGCGATCGCGCGCGTGGTGGCGCAGCACCGTGGCGGCTACGAACTGCATGATGGGCTGGCCTGCTTCACCGCCCAGCCGGCCGCGCGCTTCCTGCGCCGCGGGCTCGACCCGACCCTGCGGCCCGCGGTCGGCGACTTCGTGACCTGCAGCCGCGGCCAGCCCCCGACCATCGAGCGCGTGCTGCCGCGGCGCACGGTGTTGCGGCGCGGCGCCGCCGGCGAACGCCAGCAACAGCAGGTCATTGCCACCAACATCGACCTCGTGCTGGTGCTGGTCGGCCTCGACGGCGACTACAACCCGGCGCGCATCGAGCGCTACCTGCTGCTGGTCGATGGCAGCGGTGCGCAGGCGATCGTGGTGCTGACCAAGGCCGATCGCGCCGAGGATGCGGCGGCGCGCGTGGCGCAGTTGCAGGAGCGCCTGCCCGGTACCCGCGTGATCGCGGTCAACGCCAAGGACGCGCACAGCGTGGCACCGCTTGCGGCCGAACTCGGGCCCGGGCGCAGCGGTGTGCTGGTGGGCTCATCGGGCGCGGGCAAGTCGACGCTCACCAACACCCTGCTCGGGCAACAGCGCCAGGCCACCGCGGCCGTGCGCGCGCACGACAGCCGCGGCCGCCACACCACCACCCATCGCGCGCTCATCATGCTGCCCGCGGGCGGCTGCCTGATCGACACGCCCGGCATGCGCGAGCTCAAGCTCAGCGGCGAGGAATCGCTCGATGCGGGCCAGTTCGCCGACATCGAGGCGCTGGCCCAGGCTTGCCGCTTCGGTGACTGCGCGCATGGGGTCGAACCCGGCTGCGCGGTGCAGGCCGCACTCGCCGACGGGCGCCTCGATGCCGATCGCTGGCGCAACTACCGCAAGCTGCGCGACGAACTGACGGCCACCGCCGATGCCGTCGAGGCGCAACTGCGCCGCAAGGGCGAGGCCAAGCGCCTGACCAAGGCACTGGATCGGCGCCTGCGCGAGAAGGCCGGCAGCGGCTGACAGCCTGCGCCAGCCGGGTCCGATGCCCGCCGCGGCGCGGGCCCGTGGTGAACTGCTATCGTCGCGCGCACCACCGCCTGCGGATGCCGATGGCAACCTCGACCGACATCGAACGCTACGCCGAACTCGATCGCCGGCTGGTGGCCGCGACCCGTGGCGTGCACGTGTTGCAGAGCGTGAGCTGGCCGGCCGCGGCCGAGCATGCGTTCCTCGCGGCGTGGCGCGCCGGGCAGGCGCGGCTGCCGCAGGTCGAGTATCCGCGCAGCGACCTGGATGCCACGCGCGCCGAACTCGACGCCATCATCGCGGCCGTCGACGCCAGCCACCCGCTCGGCGATTACCTCGCGCGCAGCGCGCGCTCCTGGCGCATCGCCACCGACCTGCTCGCCGTGCTCGGCACCCCCGCGGTCACCGCGCTGTCGGTGCAGCTGTACGGGCAGCCGCAAGACCGCCTGCCGGGGGCGACGCTGACCAGCCTCGATGCCGCGCGCCACTTCATCGCGGTGGCCGAGGAGGTCGGCGCCGGCGCCGGTCTCGCCGAAGCGGCCGACGACATTCCGGCGACGGTGCTGCGCGACGAACTGGCCAGCCGCCTGGCTGCGTTCTTCGGCGCGGATGTGGTGCAGGTGGAGACCGATCCCGACCTCATCGCCAAGGCCGCCGCCGGCGCCACCCGCATCCGTCTGCGCGCGGCGACGAGCTTTTCCAGCTACGACCGCGACCAGTTGCTCAACCACGAGGCGTTCGTGCACTCGCTGACCGCGCTCAATGGCCGCGCGCAGCCGTACCTGAAGTCGCTGGCGCGGGCGTCGCCGCGCATCACCGCGACCCAGGAAGGTCTGGCGGTGTTTGCCGAGCTGGCCTCGGGCGCGATCGACATCATGCGCATGCAGCGCATCTCGCTGCGCATCCTCGCCATCGACATGGCGCTGCGCGGCGCCGACTTCATCGAGGTGTTCCGCTACTTCCTCGATTCCGGGCAGGGCGAGGCCGACAGCTTCACCTCGGCGCAGCGCGTGTTCCGCGGCGTGTCACCCCGCGGTGGCGCCGCGTTCACCAAGGATGCGGTGTACCTGCACGGCCTGCTGTCGGTGCACACCTTCTTCCGCTGGGCGCTCAAGCACAACCGCATGGCGCTGTGCCGCAATCTGTTCGCGGGCAAGCTCACGCTGCGCGACGTGTTCGCGCTCGAGGCGCAGTTCGACGATGGCACCATCGCCGCGCCACGGTACGTGCCGCCATGGCTGCAGCATGGCCGCGGGCTCGCCGGCGCACTCGCATTTGCGCTGTTCGCCAATCGGTTGCATCTTGACCATGTCACGCCCGCCGACCTCGCGCCGGGCCTGTGACGCTTGCACACCCAGGAGCACAGACCATGCACAAGACCCTGCTCATCGGCGCGCTGGCGCTGGCCACGCCCACGCTGGCCGCTGCCGACCCATCCGACGCCACGCGCACGATCGAGCCGCTGCTCGGGCAGATCACCGCGTGGCGGCGCGACCTGCACCAGCATCCCGAGCTGTCCAACCGCGAGACGCGCACCGCGCGCATCGTCGCCCAGGAACTGCGCAAGTTCGGCTATGAGGTGCACAGCGGCATCGCCCACACCGGCGTGGTCGGCGTCCTCAAGAGTGGCCGGCCCGGTCCCAGGCTCGCGATCCGCGCCGACATGGATGGCCTGCCGGTGACCGAGGAGACCGGCCTGCCGTTTGCCTCGAAGGCCAAGGGCGAATACCTGGGCAAGCCGGTCGGCGTCATGCATGCCTGTGGCCACGATGCCCACGTCGCGATGACGCTGGGCGTGGCGCAGGTGCTCGCGCAGCGACGCGGGCAATGGCCCGGCGAGGTCATGTTCATCTTCCAGCCGGCCGAGGAGGGCGCGCCGCCGGGCGAGGAAGGCGGTGCGCCACTCATGGTGAAGGAGGGTGTGTTCAAGGACTTCAAGCCCGACGCGATCTTCGGCATGCACGTGGTGAGCGCGCTGCCCGTGGGCAGCGTGGCGCTGCGCGCGGGTGGCGCGATGGCCAGCTCCGACACCTTCCGCATCCTCGTGCACGGCAAGCAGAGCCATGGCGCGACGCCGTGGAAGGGCATCGACCCGATCGTGACCGCGGCCGAGATCGTCACCGCGGCGCAGACCATCGTGAGCCGCCAGCTCGACATCAACCAGCAGCCTGCCGTGGTCACCTTCGGCATCTTCGACGGCGGCTCGCGCTTCAACATCGTGCCCGACCACGCCGAACTGCAGGGCACCGTGCGCGCGTTCGACGAGGACATGCGGCAGCAGGCCCTGGCCAGCCTGCGCACCATCGCCGAGCACGTCGCAGCCGCGCATGGCGCCACGGTCGAGGCCCAGGTACCGCTGTCGGCCGACAGCAGCAACCCGGTCAACTACAACGACCCGGCGCTGACCGCGCGCGTGCGCGCCAGCCTGGAAACCGCGCTGGGCAAGGCGCAGGTGCACGAGGCGCAGCGCTGGACCGCATCGGAGGACTTTCCACATCTGGGCCGGTCGATCCACGTGCCGAGCGTGTACTTCTTCGTCGGTGCCACCTCCGCGGGTGTGGATCCGGCCAGCGCGCCGACCAATCATTCGCCCCACTTCCTGCTCGACGAAGGTGCGCTCGCGGCCGGCAGCGCGGCGATGCTGCAGGCGGCGCTCGACTACCTCGGCGGCGTGGGCGCGCCCTGAACGGGTGCGGCCGCGAGGCGGCGGGTCCGCGCCACCGCGCCCGTGCCCGCGCCGCGCACCCTTCAGTGCGAGGGCGTGGTCGTGCGCCAGCGTGAAGCGGCGGGGTAGGCGCGCGCGACGATCGCCTGCAGTTGCTCGCGCAGCGGCGCCGCGAGCGTGGGCTGGCGCGCTGCATCGAGCGCCTGCGCATACAGCAGCCCGATGCGCGCGGTGACGGGATGCGCGGCGCCGGCCTGGTCGTGCAGGCGCTGGTAGGCCGCGCCGAGGGCCGCGGCCGCGGCCGCGGGCTGGCCTTGCAGGCGCGCGAGCGTGGCACGCGCGAGCGCGGCGCGGGTGCG
>QUBV01000019.1 GCA_014338185.1 Lysobacterales bacterium
GCGAACACGTCGCCTGGGCACTGGCCCGGCAGCACGCGCGTGGCAGTGGCCAGGCCCCGCCCGAGGGCCGCTGATCGCGCGCGGCACGGGGCGGCGGCTGCGCGGCCGATGCGCGCCGGGCCCGCGCGCACGGGTCAGGCGCGATGCCGGAACCAGGCCGCGGCCAGCGCGGCGAGGATCAGCGGCGGCAGCAGGTTGGCGAGCGCGGGATGCACGTCGTACACCGCCGCGATGTTGATGGTCGACCGCTGCAGCAGGTAAAAGCCCAGCGCGATCACGATGCCCAGCAGCAGGCGCTTGGACAGGCCGCCGCTGCGCAGCGTGCCGAACGCGAACGGCAGCGCGCACAGCGCGGGCACGAGCACGGCCAGCGGGTAGAACACGCGCGCCCAGTACGCACTGCGGAACGCGCCCGCATCCTGCTGGTTGCGATCCAGCAGCACGATATTGCGCTGCAGGTCGCGCAGGTTCATGTAGCGCGGCCGCACGATGCTCGCCTGCAGCACGCTCGGCTCCAGGCTCGAACGCCACTGCTCGGTCGGCAGCGTGGTCGACGCGGCGCTGTCCGGCCCGAACACCGTGCGGCGCACCTCATGCAGCGTCCACCGGCCATCGGCATGGATCGCCTTGCGCGCGGTCGACAGGGTACGCAGGCGGCCATCGTCCTCGAACTCGAACATGCGCACCTCGTCGAGCTGCACCGCATCGCCCGTGCCATGCGCACGCGCGGTGCGCGCTCCGATCATCGCGCTGCCATCGCGTGCCCACAGCACGCCCTTGGCCAGCGCGACTTCGCTCGACTTGGCGGCCAACTGCACCTGTTGCGCGCGGCGCTCGCCCCACGGGCCGAGCGTCTCGCCGAGCACGACCACGCCGGCGGTGAGCAGCAGCATGCTCAGGGCCACCGAGGCACAGATGCGCAGGCGCGACAGGCCGGCCGCGCGCAGCGCGGTGAGCTCGCCCGAATTGGCCAGTCCGCCCAGGCCGAGCAGCGCGCCGATCAGCGCGGCGTAGCCGAACATCTCGTACACGCGCCGCGGCACGGTGAAGGCAACATACAGCGCGGCGCGGCCGAGCGTGTAGTGGCCCTGGCCGATGTCACCGAGCTCGCCGACGAAGATGCGTAGCGCGTCCAGGCTCACGATCACGCCCCAGCTCAGCGCGATCATGCCCAGCACCGCGCCGGCGATGAGCCGGTCGACGCGCTTGAACCACGGCCGCCGCAGGCGTGCCGGAGCCGGCAGCGTGGTCGCCGCGGCACTCATGGCGCGGCTCCGCGCGCGGGCGCCTTGAGCCGTTCGCCGCTGCGGATCAGCCACAGCGCGAGCAGCAGCGTGGGCAGGTGCACCCACCACAGCCCCGCCGCCGCGGGCAAGGCGTCGGCGGCCAGCCACGAACGCCCGAGCAGCAGCAGGTTGTAGTAGACCAGCCACGCCAGCAGCGCGAGCAGCAGGCGCGCATAGCGCGGCTCGCGCGGGCTCGAGCGCGCCAGCGGCCAGGCCAGCAGGCCGAGCACGCACACCGACAGCGGCGCGGCCAGGCGCCAGTGCAACTCGGCGCGTGCAAACGGATCCTCGGCGCTCGCGCGCCACAGGCTGGTGCTGCGCACGGCACGCTTGCGCGCGGTTTCGCTCTTGTCGCTGACCACGTCGGGCAGCTTCATGTCGTTGCGCTGGAAGCGCATGAGGCGGTAATCATCCTCGCCGAGCTTGCCTTCGACGCGAAAGCCGTCCTCCAGCGCGAGGTAGCGGCCCACGCCATCGGCATCGTGGTAGAGGAAACCCGACGCCGCGGTGATCACGTCGATGCGGCGCTTGCCTGCCTGTGCGTCGGCGCGCTCGATCTCGATGAACATGCGCTTGAAGCGCGTGCCGTCGGCCGACATCTCCCCGACGTGGATCACGCCCTCGCGTCCCGGCAACTCGACGAAGCGCCCCGGCTCCAGCCCGGCCACGATCAGCGAGCGGCTCGCGCGCGTGACCAGGTCCTGGGCCTTGCGGTCGGCCGCCGGCGCCAGCCACAGCGCCACCACCGCGAGCAGCAGCGCCGCCGGCAGCACACACCACAGCAGCGGCCGCAGCAGGCCGCGCGCATCCAGTCCCGAGGCCTGCAGCACCGCCATCTCGCTGTCGCGCCACAGCCGCCCGTAGCCGAGCAGCACGCCCAGCAGCACCGCCAGCGGCACCAGCAACGGCAAGGTGCCCACCGCATGCAGCCCGATCAGTGTGAGCAGCAGCTCGGCCGGGATGCGCCCGCGCGCGACGTTGTTGAGCATCTCGGTGGCCAGTCCGCCGACCATCACCAGCAGCAGCACCGCCGCCGCCGCGCCACAGCCGGCCACGACTTCACGCCACAGGTAGCGATCGACGATACGCAGGTGCAACGGGCTTTGCCTTAGACTATTGGGCTTCATGCGCACACTCGGGAGCAGCGGGCGAGCCGGCGTGCAATGGCCGTTGCCGCGCGATCCGTGGCGTGCGTCGCGGCCGCGTGGCGGCCGCGGGCACCGGATCGATGGGACAGTGTAACCGCGTCGGCGCCATGCACCCTCAAACCCTGCCGGAACCTCCGATGACCCTGCACTTCACGCTCAGCACCGACTCGCCCGACAGCATCGCCAGCCCCTGCGTGGTGGTGGGCCTGCACCAGGGCGGCGCGCTCACACCCTCGGCCCGGCGCATCGACGAAGCCAGCGGCGGCGCAATCGCGCGCGTAGTGGCCAGCGGTGATGCCACCGGCAAGGCCGGCGCCACCACGGTGCTGTTCGGCCTGCCCGGGATCAAGGCCGAGCGCGTGCTGCTGGTCGGGCTCGGCGACCCCGCCAAGTGCGACGTGGCGGCCTTCCACCGCGCCGCCGCCGACGCCGCGCGCGCGCTCAGGGCGATGCCGATCACCAGCGCCCACAGCACCCTGGCCGAAGTCGAGGTCGAAGGCCGGGAACTGGCGTGGAAACTGCGCACGATCGCGCTCGCGACCGATGCGCAGGCCTACCGCTACACCGCCACGTTCAAGCCCAAGGGCGAGGCCGAGCCGCCGCAGCTGGCCACGCTGGGCCTGGCCGGCGCCGACGGCCCGGCCACGCGCACGGCCCTGGCGCAGGCGAGCGCGATCGCGAGCGGCGTGCGCTTCGCCCGCGAACTGGGCAACCTGCCGCCCAACATCTGCAACCCGGCCCACGTCGCCGCCCAGGCACGCGAGCTGGCCGCGCGCCATGCGGGCGTGAGCGTCGAGGTGCTCGAGCGCGAGGATATGACCAAGCTCGGCATGGGTGCGCTGCTGGGCGTGGCGCAGGGCTCGGCCAACGCCCCCAAACTCATCGTGCTGCAGTGGCGCGGCGGCGGCGAGGCGCGACCGCATGCGCTGGTGGGCAAGGGCATCACCTTCGACAGCGGCGGCATCTCGCTCAAGCCCGGCGCGGGCATGGAGGAGATGAAGTTCGACATGTGCGGCGCCGCCGGTGTGCTCGGCGCGTTCCTCGCCGCGGTCGAGCTCAAGCTGCCGCTCAACCTCGTCTGCGTGGTGCCCGCGGTGGAGAACATGCCCGGCGGCAATTCCTACCGCCCCAGCGACATCCTCACCAGCATGTCCGGGCTCACCATCGAGGTGCTCAACACCGACGCCGAAGGCCGCCTGATCCTGTGCGATGCGCTGACCTACGTGCAGAAGTTCGATCCGCAGGTGATCATCGACGTGGCCACGCTCACCGGTGCCTGCGTGGTGGCGCTGGGCAAGCATGCCTCGGGCCTGATGACGCGCGACGAGGACCTGGCCGCGCAGCTGCTGGATGCGGGCCAGGCCACCCACGACCGCGCCTGGCGCCTGCCGCTGTGGGACGACTACCAGGGCCAGCTCGACTCGGGTTTTGCCGACCTCGCCAACATCGGCGGCAAGTATGCGGGCGCGATCACCGCGGGCTGCTTCCTGTCGCGTTTCACCAACGGCCGGCGCTGGGCCCACCTCGACATCGCCGGCACCGCCTGGATCGATGGCCGCAAGGGCAGCGCCACCGGCCGCCCGGTGCCGCTGCTGGTGCAGTACCTGCTCGACCGCTGCGCCTGACGTGTCCGGACCCGACCTCAGCCAGCGCAAGCAGGCCACGCTCGTCGCGCTGGGCGGCGCCTCGTTCGTGCTCGGCATCGTCGATGTGCTGTTTGCGTTGCCACCCGCGTCCGAGGGCCAGCGCCTGCTGGTGATGATGCTCGGCAACATCGCGCTGCCGGTGATCGGCTTCCGCTGGCTCGCGCTCGATGCGCGCGAGCTGGAGATCCGCCGCCCGACGTGGCTGGACGTGGCGATCGTGCTGCTGGCCGCGATCTTCGTGCCCTACTACCTGTACAAGACGCGGCCGCAACCGCGGCGCCTGTCCGCGATCCTCGCCTTCTTCGGCCTCGTGTTCGGCTGCATGGTGCTGACCGCGCTCGGCGCCGCGGTCACCGCCAACCTCGGCGGCATCGCGCCGCCCACGCCCTGATGCCACGCGCCGACTTCTACCTGATCGACAAGCCGCGCTTCCGCGCCGAGCCGATGCTGCTGGTGTGCGAGCTGGCCAAGCGCGCGTTCGCCCACGAGCAGCCGACGCTGGTCCTCGTGCGCTCGCAGGACGAGGCCGAGGCGCTCGATGCGCGGCTGTGGGATTTCGATGCGGACGCATTCGTGCCGCACCAGATCGCGGGCGACGAGGACGATGCGCTCACCCCGGTGCTGATCGTGCCACCGGGCGTGGCCTGTGCCGACCGTGCGCTGGTGATCAACCTGCGCGACGAGTGCGCACCCGGCCTGTTCGAACGCGTGCTCGAGGTGGTGCCGGCGGCGGGCGATGAGCGCGCCGGGGCACGGGCACGCTGGAAGACCTACCAGGCGGCCGGCTTCGAGGTAAAAAAGCACGACATGTGAACGCGCGCGTCGGCGCGGGCTCAGCCCGTGCCGGTGTGGCCAGCCGCCTTGCCCGATGCCTTGCCCGCGGCCGGCTTGGCCGGTGCGCTGCGGCGGTCGCGCACGAAGGCGGCCGTGCCCTCGCCCATCTTGCGTTTTTCGACTTCGAACAGTGTGCTGGCTGCGATCAGCTCGCTGAGCTTGGCGTAGCCGTAGTTGCGCGCATCGAACTCGGGCGCCTGCTTGGCGATCACGCTGCCGACCAGGCCGAGGTTGGCCCAACCCGAGTCGTCGGACGCGGCCTCCACCGCACCGCGCAACAGGTTGACCAGGCGCGTGTCCTGCTTGAGCTGGGCCGCGCTGCGCGGCTGCGGCGCGACCGTGTCGTCGCGTGGGCGCAGGATCTCGGTGAAGATGAACTTGTCGCAGGCGGCGACGAACGCCGCCGGCGTCTTGCTCTCGCCAAAGCCGTACACCACCAGTCCCGCCTCGCGCACACGCGCGGCGAGGCGGGTGAAATCGCTGTCGCTGGACACGATGCAGAAGCCGCCGAGCTTGGCCCCGTACAGCAGGTCCATCGCATCGATGATGAGCGCCGAGTCGGTCGCGTTCTTGCCCGTGGTGTAGCGGAACTGCTGGATCGGCTGGATCGCGTGGCTCAGCAACACGTCCTTCCAGCCCTTGAGTTGCGGCCCGGTCCAGTCGCCATAGATGCGCTTGACCGTGGCCGTGCCGTACTTGGAAATCTCCGCAAGCAGGCCTTCGACCACGCCCGGCTGGGCGTTGTCGGCGTCGATGAGCACCGCGAGCTTGGTGGACTGGCTGGACATGGCGGGCTGCCTCGGTCGCCGGATCAGGACTGGGTGCCGAAGTAGCGGTCGCCCGCATCGCCCAGGCCGGGCACGATGTAGCTGCGCTCGTTGAGGCGCTGGTCGATCGCGGCGGTGTAGACCGGCACCTCGGGATGCTGCGCCTGCAGGTTGGCCAGCCCTTCGGGGCAGCTGACCAGGCACACGAAGCGCAGCGAGCGCGGCTGCGCGGCCTTGACCAGGTCGAGCGCGGCCACCGCGGAGTTGCCGGTGGCGAGCATCGGATCGACCACGATCGCGTCGCGCTCGGGCATGTGTTCGGGCAGGCGCAGGTAGTACTGCACCGGCTTGAGCGTGGTCTCGTCGCGGTACAGGCCGATGTGGCCGACCCGCGCGTTGGGCAGCACCGCGAGCATGCCGTCGAGCAGGCCCAGCCCCGCGCGCAGCACCGGCACGAACACGAGCTTGCGGCCTTCGATCAGGCGGCCACGCATCGGCGCCACCGGAGTCTCGATGTCGACCTCGCGCAGCGGCAGGTGGCGGGTCACGTCGTACGCCATGAGCATCGACAGCTCGCCGAGCAGGCGCCGGAACTCGGCGGTGCTCGTGTCCTTGCGCCGCAGCAGCGTGAGCTTGTGCTGCACCAGCGGGTGGTCGATCAGGTGGACGGCCGCGGGCATGGGCAAGTCTCCGGCAACGGGCAGGGTTGGGGCGATCTGGCGCGCGCCGCTAGAATACGCGGTTTCCCCCAGCCACCGCTGCCGCCAGCGCGGCCCAATTGCCATGGACAAGAGTTTCGAACCCGCCGCGATCGAGTCGAAGTGGTATGCCGCGTGGGAAGAGGCCGGCGATTTCGCTCCCGCCGGCGCGGGCGAACCTTACTGCATCCTGCTGCCGCCGCCGAACGTGACCGGCACGCTGCACATGGGCCACGCGTTCCAGCAGACGATCATGGATGCGCTGATCCGCTACCACCGTATGTGCGGGTGGCGCACGCTGTGGCAGGGCGGCACCGACCATGCCGGCATCGCCACGCAGAAGATCGTCGAGAACCAGCTCGCCGCACAGGGCCAGTCGCGCCACGACCTGGGCCGCGAAGCCTTCGTCGAGCGCGTGTGGCAGTGGAAGCAGCAATCGGGCTCGACCATCACGCGCCAGATGCGGCGCCTGGGCGCCGCACTGGACTGGTCGCGCGAGCGCTTCACCATGGACGCGGGCCTGTCGGCGGCGGTGCGGCGCGTGTTCGTGCAGTGGTATCGCGACGGTCTGCTGTATCGCGGCCGGCGCCTGGTCAACTGGGACCCGGTGCTCATGACCGCGGTGTCGGACCTGGAAGTGGACAACCAGGAGAAGGACGGCTCGCTGTGGTCGATCCGTTACCCGACCGCCGACGGCAGCGACAGCCTGGTGGTGGCGACGACGCGGCCGGAGACGATGCTCGGCGACGTGGCGGTGGCCGTGCATCCCGAGGACGAGCGCTATGCGCACCTGGTCGGCAAGACGCTCAAGCTGCCGCTGACCGGCCGCGAGATCCCGGTGATCGCCGACGATTACGTCGATCGCGAATTCGGCACCGGCTGCGTCAAGATCACGCCCGCGCATGACTTCAACGACTGGCAGATCGGCGCGCGCCACCAGCTGGCACCGATCACGATCCTGACCCTCGACGCCAGGATCAACGACAACGCGCCGGAGAAATACCGCAACCTCGACCGCTTCGCCGCGCGCAAGGCCGTGCTCGCCGACCTCGAAGCCGAAGGCCTGCTGGTGGAGACCCGCAAGCACAAGCTGCAGGTGCCGGTGAGCCAGCGCAGCGAGGCCGTGATCGAGCCGATGCTGACCGACCAGTGGTTCCTCGACCTCACCAGCGACACGCGCGTCGACGGCAAACCCGGCCCGGGCGGGCGCAAGGCGATCACCGAACCTGCGCTCGCCGCCGTGCGCGACGGCTCGATCCGCTTCGTGCCCGACAACTGGGCCACCACCTACAACCAGTGGCTGGAGAACATCCAGGACTGGTGCGTGAGCCGCCAGCTGTGGTGGGGCCACCAGATCCCGGCCTGGTATGACGAGGACGGCAACGTGTTCGTGGGCGAGGACGAGGCCGACGCGCTCGCGCATGCCACGATCCAGCCCAAGGGCGCGCTGCGGCAGGACGCGGACGTGCTCGACACCTGGTTCTCGTCGGCGCTGTGGCCGTTCTCGACTCTGGGCTGGCCCAACGCCGGCGACACGCGCGAGGACGGCAAGGTGGTCGCCAACTGGAGCCGCGATGCGGCGTTCCTGCCCAGCGCGGTGCTGGTGACCGGCTTCGACATCATCTTCTTCTGGGTCGCGCGCATGGTGATGGCGACGCAGTATTTCACCGGCAAGGTGCCGTTCCGCGAGGTCTACATCAACGCGATCGTGCGCGATGCCGAGGGACAGAAGATGTCCAAGTCCAAAGGCAACACGATCGACCCGCTCGACCTCATCGACGGCATCGAGCTCGAACCGCTGGTGGCCAAATCCACCGCCTCGCTGCTGATTCCGCAGGTGCGCGACAAGGTCGAAAAGCGCATCCGCAAGGATTATCCGCACGGCATCGCCGCGGTCGGCACCGATGCGCTGCGCTTCACCTTCGCCGCGCTGGCAACCTATGGCCGCACCATCAACTTCGACCTCAAGCGCGCCGAAGGCTACAAGGCGTTCTGCAACAAGCTGTGGAACGCGGCGCGCTTCGTGCTGCTCAACGTCGAGGCGGCGCCGGCCCGACCCGCGCAGCCGGTGACCGCGGCCGAACGCTGGATCATCGCGCGTCTGCGCGCGACGCTGGCCGAGGTCGAGGCGCAGATGCGCGTGTACCGCTTCGACCTGGTCGCGCAGGCACTGTACGAGTTCGTGTGGAACGAATACTGCGACTGGTTCGTCGAACTGGCCAAGCCTGCGCTGCAGGGCGAGGACCGCGCGGCCGCCGACTCCACCCGCCACACCTTGCTGTGCGTGCTCGAGGCCGCGCTGCGCGCGCTGCACCCGATCACGCCGTTCATCACCCAGGAAATCCACGCCGCGGTGGCGCCACTGCTCGGGCTCGCCGACACGGGCAGCCTGTTGCGCCAGGCCTATCCGCGTGCGGCGGAGTTCGCGGCCGACGACGCACAGGCCGGCGCCGACATCGAATGGCTGCGCGCGGTGCTCACCCAGCTGCGCCGCATCCGCAGCGAGATGAACATCGCGCCCGCAAGGACCATCCCGCTGCTGCTCGACGGCGGCGACGCGGACGACCGCGGGCGCGTGGCGCGCTTCGGCGCGCAGATCGCATTCCTCGCACGCACCCAATCACAGCGCTGGCTCACCACGGGCGAGGTCGCGCCGCCCGCGGCCGCCGGCATCGTCGGCGAACTCAGGCTGCTCATCCCGCTGGCCGGTCTCATCGACCTCGATGCCGAGAAAGCGCGCCTGGCGCGGGAAATCCAGCGTCTGGAGGCTGAGCTGACCAAGGCCCGCGGCAAGCTCGCCAACTTTGGCGAACGCACCCCGGCCACGGTGGTCGAGCAGGAACGTCAGCGCGTGGCCGAGTTCGAAGCCACGCTGGCCAAGCTGCGCGAACAGCTCAAGCAACTCGCCGCGGCCTGAGCACCAAGCCACCGGGCCGACGCCCAGACGTCAACCCGTCACGGGAACGCAGTGCCGTCGAAAGCGTCGGCGAAGATGCGATCGACCACGCGTTCGACCGCGCCGATGTCGCAGCCCGCGCCTTGCGGACGGCTCACGCTGCGCTGGTCGATCGGTGGCGCACCCAAACAGGTGCCGCTGTCGATCGCGGCGCCGGACAGGCCCGGCAACCGCGTCGGAGTGAGGCCACCATGATGGCCCAGGGCGCCGAGCAGCGGGTCGGCATCGAGGTTGCCACCGCCGTCGGTGCCCAACGCCGCGTCCCAGTTGCCACTGCCACCCGAGCCCTGGACCAGGCTGTATTCGATGGAAGATGTGGCGCTGTTGGTGTTGCGGATCTGGTGGCCCGCCTGCGTCGCGCTGTTGCCCCACAGGATCACGTTGCGCAGCAGCGGCGCCGCCGTACCCTGATTGATGATCGCGCCCCCTTCGGCGGCACTGTTGCCGGCGAAGGTCACATTGACCAGAAACGGTTGGACGATGGCAGCGCCGCTTGACGCGAAATTGCGTATCGCGCCGCCGTTGCCGAGCGCGTGGTTGTCGCTGAAGGTGACATTGACCAGGACGGGACTGCTGGTGCCTGCACCCACCACGTAGTTGGTCATTGCGCCAGCGTCGACGCTCACCGCGTTGCCGGTGAAGGTGACATGGGTGACGGTCGGGCTGCTGTTGCCCGAGTTGCCCACGTTGGACATGCCGGCACCGTACTTGCCCGCGTTGCCGCTGAACACGACGTGGCGCACGGTCGGGCTGCACACGCTGCCTGCACCCATGCCGTTGCAAAACAGCCCGCCACCGGAATTCTGCGGCCAATCACCATCGGCGTTGCCGGCCGTGATGGTGACGCCGTCGAGCGTGGTGTCGTCCAGCAGCGGTGTGCCTGTGGTTCCATCCATGACCACCACCTGGTAGCTGTTGTCGCCCTGGATGTCGGCGGCCGATTCGGCAATGGCGTTGCCATCGACATCGATGTCGTCCTCGCCGATGTCGCCCGACAGCACCGTGCGATGGAGGGCGGGCCTGCGCTCGTCCCGCTGCGTCTCGGTGCCGGCAAAGCCGCCATAGACGGCGACACCGGGCAGTATCACGAAACTGGCCGCGCGGTCACTCGTCGCCGGGCGGTACACGCCGGCGGCGGCCCAGATTTCCGTGCACTGGGCATTGCCCAGTGCCGCCTGCAAGGTCGAGGTGTCGTCCCACGCGCCGACGCCAGCGCCCGTGGGCGTGACCCGGCAAACATCCGCATGCGCCAGTGCGGCACAGCCAAGCAGCGCCAAAACCGGCGCATATCCGCGTCTTCTCATCATCATCCCCCCAGCGCCCGGCCTTGCCCGGCTACCTTACAACGCCGCGGCGGCCGACGTCAGCTCATGGCTCATGCAGCAGTTCCATGGCCATCACGATCGCGTCCTCGCGTCCGCGCCGCGCCGGGTAGTAGTTGGGGCGGCGCCCGAACTCGTTGAAGCCGATCGACTGGTACAGGCCGATCGCGCGCGTGTTGGAAGGACGCACTTCGAGATAGATGCGCTCGACCCGCTGCCAGCGCGCCAGGTCGATCAGGCGGCGCACGATGCGCCGGCCATGGCCCTTGCCGTGCAGCAGCGGCGCCACGCACACATTGAGCACGTGAGCCTCACCCGCGGCCGCCGACAACACGCCGTAGCCGATCACCACCTGGCCATCGCCGAGCACGATGCAGTCGTAGCCCGCGCGCAGGCAGTCGGCGAAGATCGTGCGCGTCCAGGGAAATTCGTAGGCCGAAACCTCCAGCGCCGCGACCGCGTCGAGGTCCTCCGCGCGCATGCGGCGAAACTCGGTCGGCTGGGGTTTGAGGATTGCAACCACTGCGCGTGCCACCCGCCCGAAGCTGCCGCGACCGCGCGGCCGTGGCGCGATCTTGCCACGAAACCACATGCCGGCCGCAGCCGCCGCAGCCGCCTGCCGGCGCGATCGCGCCATCCGTCGGCCTGATCCCGGGCGTGCGGCGCCGCGCACGCGCGCCTCATGCACCAGGCATCAAGTGCGCGGCCCGCAGCTGCCGCAACAAGCGCTTGAGTTCGCCCCACAGTGCACGCTTGGCCAGCGCATCGCCGGCCAGATGCTGCAGCGCGCCGGTGGCGACCCAGCCGATCGCCGCCTGCTGCGCCGCGTCGAGCCGCGCACCGACCGCGCGCGCCTGCTCGGGCCCGCACACCACCAGCGCGCTGGCGCCGGCCAACTCGGCATCCTGCGCACGCGCGATGCCGGCCGCCACGCCCGCAAAGGCCAGCGTGCGCGCAAGCGCCCTCGGCAACTCGTGTTCGCACGAGTCGGCCAGCACATAAACGGCCGCGACGGCGGTGGCGCTCGCGCCGGCTGCGGGTGTCGATGCGCGCGGCAGGTACACATCGATGCCCATCTCGGCCAGCCGTCGCCGGCTGGCTTCATCCAGCATCGCCGGCTCCATGACGCGCGCGCAGATCGGCCTGGAACCGCGCGAAGATGCGATCGATGGCAATGCCATAGGCATCGACCACGGCGCGGATGCTGCTGCCCGCGGCTTCCTCGTCGCGGTAGACCTCGTCCACCAGCACCTTGCCATCCGGCGCGAGCGCGCGCAGCTTGAGCACCACCACCGCCTGCCACGCGCCATCGGTGCCGGGCACGCGGTCCATGCGCAGCAGGCTGCCACGGATGCGGATCGCCTCGCGGCTGCTCGGCAGTTCGTCGCTGACCGTGCGTGCCAGTCCCGCCTCGCGCAGCATGTGGGCCAGGCGCCGCTGCAGCATGCGCATCGGTGGGTCGGCCCACATCTGGTAGTGGTACTGGCGCAGTTCGCGCGCGTGCGGATCGAGCGCGTACACCAGCGCCTGGTCCGCATACAGCCCGTCGGCGGCGAAGGTCTCGACCACCACGGGCTCGTGCCACGGCGAGGCTTGCACCGGCAGCGGCTGCGGCGGTGGCAGCCGATGCCAGGTGAAGTCGGGTACGGTCGGTGCGGAACAACCCGCCAGTGCGAGCAGGGCGAGCCAGCCGGCCAGGCGCGCGTTCATTGTGCTTCGCCTTCGCCGGGGTCGGCCTTGGGCGCAAGGATCAGGCGATTGGGATGCATGCGGATCTCACGGCTGAACTGGTCCATGTTGCGGCTGGCCGAATCCAGGTGATGGCTGATCACGTCCATGCGGCTGGACAGCGCCTGCAGCATCGCCTTGAGGTCCTCGACCGAGTCGCGGATGTCGGTGCGATTGTCGCGCGCGATGCCCGCGATGTCGCCCAGCGCCTGGTCGAGCGTGGCGCGCGTGTGGCGCAGTTCGCTGGTGAGGTCGCGTGCCTGCGCGAGGATGCCCGCCACCGCCTTGCGGTTGTCAGGCTTGAGCACGTCGGCCAGTGCGGCCGAGGTGTCGTTGAGGCGCTGCAGCAGCTGCTGCGCCTGGTCGAGGATCGCGGGTGCATGCGAATCGAGCGTGCCGCCGATCGAGTCCACATGCTGCGACAGCGACTTGAGCAGGGGCTGGATCTGGCTGCGGGTGAGCGCATTGATCTCCACCGCCAGGTCGTTCATCGCCACGAACATGTTGCCGCCTTCCTCACCCTGCAGTTCGCCGCCGGGCTTGAGCGCGCTGCCGCTGGCGCCTTCGAGGATGCCGACCGAGACATCGGCCAGCAGGCCGCTGGACTGCAGCCGCGCGACGCTGTCGCTCGGGATCGGCCAGTCGCGGCGAATCTGCAGCGCGACCCGGTAGCGCGTGCCCTGCGCGCCGCGTTCGGGCGTGACCGCGCCGACCTGGCCGACGCGGTAGCCCTCGTAGAACACCGGGGCGCCGTAGCGCAGGCCGGTCACGTTGCGGTAGCGCACCACGTACTCGCTGCTCGCGACCGTGCGGCCGGTGATGAGCGCGAGCGCGACCAGCAGCAGCACGGCCGCCACCAGCACCACCGCGCCGACCAGGGTGTAGTTGATGGTGTCGCGTTTCACGCTGCCTCCCCTGTGCCGGCCCGCCAGGCCCGGCCACACACTCTAGCAAGACTCATGCGCGTTCCTCGGTGAGGCGCCGCAGGTAGGCCTCGGCATCGACCGGCACCTCGCGCGGACGGCGGTTGAGCAGGTCCTGGATGCGCTCGTTGTCGGCCGCGCGCACCGCCGCCACGCTGTCGGTGAGCAGCACGCGACCCTGGTCGAGCACGGTGATGGTGTCGGCGATCTTGAACGCGCTTTCGAGTTCGTGGGTGACCACCACGATGGTCATGCGCAGCGCGTCGCGCAGGCGCAGGATGAGTTCGTCCAGTTCGGCCGACACCACCGGATCGAGGCCGGCCGAAGGCTCGTCGAAGAACAGCAGGCGCGGGTCCATCACCAGCGCGCGCGCGAGCGCCGCACGCTTGACCATGCCGCCCGAGAGCTGGCTCGGCATGAGGTCCTGGAAGCCGCCGAGGTTGACCACCTCGAGCTTGAGCCGGCTCATGATGCGGATCGTCGCCTCGTCCAGGTCGGTGTGCTCGCGCAGCGGCAGAGCGACATTGTCGCCGACGCTGAGCGAGGTCAGCAGCGCGCCGCCCTGGAACGACACGCCGATGCGCCGGCGCACGCCGAGCAGTTCGCGTTCGCTGGCGCGCCCCAGGTCCACCCCGAACAGGCGCACGCTGCCCGCGGCCGGGCGCTGCAGCCCGAGCAGGTGGCGCAGCAGGGTCGACTTGCCCGAGCCCGAGCCGCCCATGATCACGCGGATCTCGCCCGGGCGCACCGTGAAATCGACGCCGAACAGCACCTGCCGACGGCCATACCAGGCGTCCAGACGCGTGACTTCGATCAGTGGCGCGGGCGCGTCCATGTCAGCGGTTGATGAACCAGGAAAACACCATGTCGACCACGATGATCCAGCAGATCGACAGCACCACCGCGCGCGTGGTGGCGCGGCCCACGCCCTCGGCGCCGCCGCTCACCGAGAAGCCCGTGCTCACCCCGATCAGCGTGATCAGCACCGCGAACACCACGCTCTTGGACAGGCCCTGCCACACGTCCCCGGGCGACAGCAGCGACAAGGTCTGCAGCAGGTAGGCGCTGGGCGTCACGTTGAGCGCGGGCGCGCTGTACAGCGCCGCGCCGACGATGGCGACCGCGTTGGCGAAGATCGTGAGCACCGGCAGCATCACCAGCATCGCCACCAGCGCGGGCGCGACGAGGTAGCGCACCGGCTCGATGCCGATCACCGCCAGCGCGTCCACCTCCTGCGACACGCTCATCGAACCGATGCGCGCGGCCAGCGCCGAACCCGAGCGCCCGGCGACGAGGATCGCGGTGATGAGCGCGCCGAACTCGCGCGTGACCGACTTGGCCACCGCCACCACCACCTGCGACTGCGCGCCGAACTCGGCCAGCGAGGCGATGAACTGGATGCCGAGCATGAGCCCGACCGTGAAGCCGAGCAGCGCCACGATCGGCAGAGCGTCGACGCCGATCTCGCGCATCTGCTGCGCGATCGCGGCCAGCCGCACGCGCTGGCCGACACGGCGCCCGGCCACGAGGTAGTACAGCGACTCCAGCAGCAGCATCGCGGCGTAGCCCACGCCCGCCACCGCGCCGAGCGTGGTACGGCCGAGTGCATGCAGCGGCCGCGCGAGCGCGTTCACGTGGCGGCCCCGACCGCGGCGGCGCTGTCGACGATCGTGAACACGCGGTCCAGCCGCGCCAGCTCCAGCACCGCGCGCACCGCATCGCTCGGCGCCACCAGCGCGAAGCGCTGCCCGCGCGCGCGGCCCAGCTGCAGGCCCTCGACCAGCGCGGCGATGCCCGAGGAGTCGATGTAGCCGACCCCGGCCAGGTCCACGCCCACCGGGACGCCGTCGGCAAACGCATCGAGCACCGCGCGGCGCACCTGTTGCGACCACGACAGGTCGACTTCGCCCTGCAGGCACACGATGGTGGCGCCGTCCACGCGCTGCCGGGTCACCGCGTTGGCGTTCGCGCTCATGATTCCTCCGCCTCCTCGCTGGCCCAGGCCTCGATGTGCTTGCGCAGCACCAGGCGGTTGCCGCGACCGGTCTCGGCCGGCTCGATATGCCAATCGTCCATGATCCGGTCGATCAGCGCGATTCCGAGCCCGCCGCAGCGGCACTCGCCCAGCGTACCGGGCTTGAACGTGGCCGGATCGATCGCGGGCGCCTCGTCGATGATCTCCAGCGTGAGCATGGCCGCGCAGCGCGTGGCGCGCACTTCGAGCGGCCCCTCGCAGGCGGGACCGTAGCCGTGGCGGATCACGTTGGTGCAGGCCTCGTCGACCGCGAGCACCAGTTCGTCGCGCAGGCGCGGCTCCAGTGCCTCGCGGTCGAACGCCGCGCGCAGCTGCGTGCGCAGGCCGCGCATCGCATCGGCACGCGCGGGCATCCGGTCACTGAACAGCAGTTGCGGCCGCTCGACCTGCGCCGCCTCGATGAGCAGGAAGGTGGTGTCGTCGACCAGGTGCAGCCGGCGCAGTTCGCCGAGCAGGCTGCGCAGGCGCGCCTTGGGCGTGGCCTGCGCGTGGCGCTGGATCAGCGCGAGCAGCCCGGCCATGCCGATCGGCTTGCCGTCGCTGCCGCGCACGTCGGTGGCGCCGTCGGAGAATGCGTACAGCGTGCCGCCGTCGAGCGCGAGCGCATGCTCGGTGAACTGCGCCTCGCGCACGATGCCCAGCGGCGGGCCGTCGGCCAGGTACTGGCGGTACTGGCCGCCGCTGTGCACGAGCACGGGCGGGAAGCCCGCGCTGGCGAAGCGCACGTGGCGCGCGGCGCGGTCGCAGTAGCCGACCACCGCGCACACGAATCGCCCCTCGCGCGCCGAGTCGCACAGCTCCTCGTTGGCACGTGCCAGCCACGCCGCCGGGGCGAGGCGTTCCTTGCCGATCCAGCGCAACAGGCTTGCCGCGCGCATCATGAGCAGCGCCGCATCCAGGCCCTTGCCGGAAATGTCGCCGATCAGGAAGCCGATCGAACCGTCGGTCAATTCGAAATAGTCGTAGAAGTCGCCCGACATCTCGTGCGCGGGGCGGTTCACGCCCAGTACCGGGAAGCCGTCGCGGCGACGGCGTGGCAGCAGCGACTTCTGCAGGTGTCGCGCGAGGTCCAGTTCGCGCTTGAGTCGCTGCTGTTCGAGCAGTTCGCCGGCCATGCGCGCGTTGTTGATCGCCAAGGCGGCCGGCGCGGCCACCAGCTCCAGCAGTTCGGCATCGGCCGCGGTGAAGGGCGCGCCGTCGCGGCGGTTGACGATCTCGATCACGCCGATCGGTCCGGCCGCGGTGCGCAGCGGCGCGCACACGAGGCTGCGCGTGACGAAGCCGCTGGCTTCATCCGAGCCACGCCACACGCGCGCATCGCTGCCGGCGTCGGCCACGATCTGCGTCGCGTCCTGCGCCAGCGCCTGGCCGACGATGCCCTGCCCCACCGCCAGACGCATACCGGTGACGTCGATCGGCCCCGCGCTGACCTGGCATTCGAGCACCTGGCTGGCGGGATCGAGCAGGAACAGCGCGATGCCTTCGACTTCGAGGAAGTCGCGCACGCGGGTGATCGCCTGGGTCAGGGTCTGCCGGAGGTCGAGCGAAACGGCCAGCGAGCGCGACAGGTCGGCCAGGAACACCAGCGCGCCGGTATCGCGCCGCCGCGGCTCAACCACAGCCGTGGCGATGCGCTCCGGCTGCGGCGAGTTCATGACAGGCCTTTGCCGGTACCGCGCTGGGCCCGCTCGCTGCGCTTGCGGCGCAGGCCCCACAACGTCATCACCGGTCCCGACAGCAGGTACAGGCTCGTGATCACGAACAGCACGCGCGCGGTATCGATCGCCAGCGCCACGAGGATCAGCATCGCCAGCGGAATCGCGATGAACGGCACGCGATCGGACAGTGGCCAGGCCTTGAAGCTGTAGTAGCGGATGCGGCTGACCATGAGCAGGCCGGCCAGCACCGCCACGATCGGGCTCACGAAGTCCATCTCGTTGACCGACAGCCCGTACAGGTTGCCGTTCTCGATCGCCCATACGAAGGACATGCACAGCCCGGCCGCGGCCGGGCTGGCCAGGCCCTGGAAGTAACGCTTGTCGGCCACCCCGACCTGGGTGTTGAAGCGCGCCAGGCGCAGCGCCGCGCAGGCCGCGTAGATGAACGCGGCCGACCAGCCGACCTTGCCCCAGCCCGGGCCATAGGCCTGCAGGTGGGTCAGTGACCAGTTGTAGAGCACGAGCGAGGGCGCGAGTCCGAAGCTGACCAGGTCCGACAGCGAGTCGTACTGCACGCCGAAATCGCTCTGGGTGCCGGTCAGGCGCGCCACGCGCCCGTCGAGGCCGTCGAGGATCGCGGCCACGAACACCGCGATCGCGGCGTCCACGTAGCGCCCGCCGATGCTGGCCACGATCGCGTAGAAGCCCGCGAACAATGCCGCCGTGGTGAACAGGTTGGGCAACAGGTAGATGCCGCGCGGGCGCTTGCGCACGGCGGCGGTTGGCGCTTCCATCGTCGGTTCCGGCCCCGGGGTCGAATCAGGCGCGGAGTGTACCCTGATCGGCAAAATCCGGCCCCCATCCTTGTCTGGCGGGCGCAACAGTGCTATGCAGTGCGCACCGATGACGCCCTGAACATCCGGCCGAACCCAAGACCCGACCATGAAAGCCATCTGCACCGCCCTGTTGTTGCTGCTCGCCGCGCCTGCGTTCGCCGGCGAGATGTACTCCTGGACCGACGCCAATGGCGTCAAGCATTTCTCCGATTCGCCGCCGCCCAAGTCGGTCAAGGCCGAACGCTTGCACGTGCGCGGCGGCGTGACCACCGCGACGCCGGCCGAGGACGAGGAGGCCGACAAGGACAAGGCGGGCGGTCCGGCCATGGCTGCGGCAGCCGGTTATTCGGCCGAGGACATCAAGCGCAATTGCAGCATCGCCAAGCAGAATCTGGCCACGATCGAGGCGAACAAGCTGCCGGTCGATGCCGAGGGTTATCCGCTGGATCTGGACGCCGCCAAGCATCGCCAGGGCCAGCTCGACAAGGCCAACCAGCAGATCAAGCTGTTCTGCACGCAGCCCTGACGCCCCATCCTTCGCTGCCCACCACGCATGGGCACCCCGCGCCACTGCGCGCGGACGGTGCGGCAGTGCATGCATGGCGCCACCGCGTGCGTGGCGCCATGTCGGGCTGACTCAGGGGGTCGCGCACACGCACGCGATGGCGCGTGGCCAAGGCTGCTAAAATCGCCGGTTCCGTTGCTGCGGTAACCGCCCATGCGCCTGTCCCGTTTCCATCTCGCGACCGTCAAGGAAGTCCCGGCCGACGCCGAAATCGCCAGCCACCGGCTCATGCTGCGCACCGGCATGATCCGCAAGCTCGCCGCCGGCATCTACACCTGGTCGCCGCTCGGACTGCGCGTGCTGGCCAAGGTCGAGCAGGTGGTGCGCGAGGAAATGAACCGCGCCGGCGCGCTCGAATTGCTCATGCCCTCGGTGCAGCCGCGCGAGCTGTGGGAGGAAACCGGCCGCTGGCAGAAATTCGGCGGGCAGTTGCTCAAGCTCAAGGACCGCAAGGACGCCGATTACTGCTATGGACCCACGCACGAGGAAGTGATCACCGATTACGCGCGCCACGAACTGCGCAGCTACAAGCAGTTGCCGGTCAATTTCTACCAGATCCAGACCAAGTTCCGCGACGAGATCCGGCCGCGCTTTGGCGTGATGCGCGCGCGCGAGTTCCTCATGAAGGACGCCTATTCGTTCCACCTCACCGCGGAATCCCTGGCCGAGGAATACCGCAACATGTACGACACCTACGGCCGCATCTTCACGCGGCTGGGCCTGCGCTTCCGCGCAGTGCAGGCCGACACCGGCGCCATCGGCGGCAATGCCAGCCACGAGTTCCAGGTGCTGGCCGACTCGGGCGAGGATGCGATCGCGTTCTCGACCGGCTCGGACTACGCCGCCAACATCGAGATGGCGCAGGCGCTCGCGCCCGCGACCACACGCGCCGCGCCCGGCCAGGCGCTCGAGCGCGTCGCCACGCCTACTCAGAAGACGATCGAGGAAGTGAGCGCATTCCTTGCGGTGTCACCGCGGCAATGCGTCAAGATCCTGGTCGTGCGTGGCCGCGACGGCCTCGTGGCGCTGTGCGTGCGCGGTGACCACGACATCAACGAGACCAAGGCGGCCAAGCTGGCGGAACTGCCGGGCGAACTGGTGCTGGCCGACGAGGCGCAGATCATTGCCGCGACCGGCACCAAACCCGGTTTCATCGGCCCGGTGGCGTTGCCGGAGTCGATCCCGGTGATCGTCGACCGCGATGCCGCGGTGCTGGCGGATTTCGTCTGCGGCGGCAATGCCGACGGCAGCCACTATCGTGGCGCCAACTGGGAGCGCGACGCGCGCATCACGCGCGTGGCCGACATCCGCAACGTGGTCGAGGGTGATGCCTCGCCCGACGGCCAGGGCGCGCTGCGGATCGCGCGCGGAATCGAGGTGGGCCACGTTTTCCAGCTAGGTGACAAATATGCCGCCGCGCTCGGCGCGAGCGTGCTCGACGACAGCGGCAAGGCGCAGGTGATGCAGATGGGCTGCTACGGCATCGGCGTGAGCCGCATCGTGGCTGCCGCGATCGAGCAGAACCATGATGCCGCCGGCATCATCTGGCCCGAGCCGATGGCGCCCTGGCGCGCGGTGATCTGCCCGATCAACGCCACCCAGAATGCGCAGGTGCGCGAGGAATCGGAACAGCTGTACGCCGAACTGGTCGGCCGCGGCATCGACGTGCTGCTCGACGACCGCGGACTGCGCCCGGGACCGATGTTCGCCGACATCGAACTGATCGGCATTCCGCATCGCATCGTGGTGAGCGAGCGCGGACTGGCGGCCGGCACGTTCGAATATCGCCGGCGCGGCGAGCCAGAAAGCCTCGCCTTGGCGCGCGAAGCCTTGCTGCAACGCATTTGCTGAGTGCAGGTGCGGTAAATGCGTCATTCACCCGCGTTTCGGCGCATCGTGTGATTTGGCCAATTGCCGGATATAATCGCCCAAAGGACAATTCCGCAGCCCGTGCCGCGTGCCGGCGATTGTCGTGGTATCCGCAAACCCGTGCGGCTCCCGCGGTCATTTCCGGCGGTGTTTGCATGATGCAATGCGTTGATTGGGTGCATTGCGGATTCCTCCCGCCCGGATTGGCAAACCAAAATCAACTAGAGGCATTTCGATGGCCATTGACCTGAAGTCACTCAACCACAACCAGCTCTCCGATCTCATCGCGCGCGCCAAGGCGCGCCAGGCAGAACTCGCCAAGGAGCGCGTATCCAAGCTGCGCGACAAGATCCAGGCGCTGGTCAAGGCCGAAGGCGTCGCCCTTGACGACGTGTTTGGTGGCCGCGGCGGCCGCGGTGGCAAGGCCCGCAGCAAGGTCAAGCCGAAGTTCCGCAACCCGGCCACGGGCGAGACCTGGACCGGCCGCGGCAAGCGTCCGCGCTGGTTTGCCGCCGCACTCGCAGCAGGCAAGAAGGAAAAGGATTTCCTCATCGGCTGAGCGACCAGGCCCAGCGACAGTCGCGAACACGCCGGCCCCGCGCCGGCGTTTTCGTGTGGCGCTGTCACCACGCGCTGCGGGATAATCGGCGGGCTGGCGCAGCGGTGCCGGCGCATCTTCCGTCGACACGATCCGCCATGAACCAAGCTCCGATCTGGGAACCCAGCGCCGACCGCATCGAAGGCGCCAACATCAGCCGTTTCATGCGTTTCGTACGCGGGAACACCGGCAACGAGGACATCCGCCGCTTTGCCCCGCTGTACGAGTTCTCGGTACGCGAGCCCGAGCGGTTCTGGTCGTTGCTGTGGGAATTCTGCGGCATTCGCGCACATGGCGACCTGCAGCCCGTGCTGGTCGACCGCGACAAGATGCCCGGCGCGCGCTGGTTCCCCAACGTGACGCTCAACTTCGCGCAGAACCTGCTGCGCTTCAAGGACGATCGCACCGCGATCGTGTTCCGCAACGAGTGGGGCGACAAGCGCGAGCTGAGTTACGCGCAGCTGCACGTGCAGGTCGGCCGGCTGGCCCACGCGCTCCGACAACAGGGCGTGGGCGTGGGTGACCGCGTCGCCGGCTTCATGCCCAACATTCCCGAGACGATCATCGCGATGCTCGCGACCACCTCGCTCGGCGCGACCTGGTCGTCGTGTTCGCCCGACTTCGGCATCCGCGGCGTGGTCGATCGCTTCGGCCAGATCGCACCAAAGGTGCTGTTCACCGCCGACCAGTACGGCTACGGCGGCAAGCGCTTCGACTGCCTGGACAAGATCCGCGGCGTGCTCGACGAACTGCCGGGCATCGAGCGGCTGGTGGTGGTGCCCTACGGCGGCGCAGCGTCCAAGCTCGATGGCCTGCGCGGCGCCGTGGCGCTGCCCGAGTTCATGGGCGAAGAGGACCACGCGATCGAATTCACCGCGGTGCCGTTCGACCATCCGCTGTACGTGATGTATTCCTCGGGCACCACCGGCATACCCAAATGCATCGTCCACGGCGTGGGCGGCACGCTCATCCAGCACCTCAAGGAACTGGTGCTGCACACCGACCTCAAGCGCGACGACAAGCTGTTCTACTACACCACCTGCGGTTGGATGATGTGGAACTGGTTCGTGTCGGGCCTCGCGGTCGGCGCCACGCTGGTGGTCTACGACGGCTCGCCCTCGCATCCGGACGGCAATGCGCTGTGGGACATCGCCGACGAAGTCGGCATCAGCGTGTTCGGCACCAGCGCCAAATGGCTCAGCGCGATCGAGAAGGCCGGCATCAAGCCGCGCGAGACGCACAAGCTGCTGCAGCTCAAGACCATCCTGTCCACCGGCTCGCCGCTGGCACCGGAGAGCTACGAGTATGTCTACCGCGACATCAAGGAACGCGTGCTGCTCGCGTCGATCTCGGGCGGCACCGACATCATCTCGTGCTTCGCGCTGGGCAGCCCGGTGCTGCCGGTGTATCGCGGCGAACTGCAATGCCGGGGCCTGGGCATGAAGGTCGAGATCCTCGACGAGGATGGCAAGCCCGTGCGCAACCAGGCCGGCGAGCTGTCCTGCGGCGCACCGTTCCCGTCGATGCCGGTGTTCTTCTGGAACGACCCCGACGGCAGCAAGTACCACAACGCCTACTTCGCCAAGGTGGCCAACGTGTGGTGCCACGGCGACCGCGCGCTGCTGACGGAACACGATGGCATCATCATCTACGGCCGCTCCGACGCCACGCTCAATCCCGGCGGCGTGCGCATCGGCACGGCCGAGATCTACCGTCAGGTCGAACAGATTCCCGAGGTGCTCGAATCCGTTGCGGTGGGCCAGCACTGGGGCGAGGACGAACGCGTGATCCTGTTCGTGCGCCTACGCGAGGGAGTGGTGCTCGACGATGCGCTGCGCGAGCGCATCCGCCACCAGATCCGCGTCAACACCACCCCGCGCCACGTCCCGGCCAAGGTCCTGCAGGTTGCCGATATCCCGCGCACGATCTCGGGCAAGATCACCGAGATCGCGGTGCGCGACACGATCCACGGCAAGCCGGTCAAGAACACCGATGCGCTGGCCAACCCGCAGGCACTGGAGTGCTTCCGCGACCTGGCCGAATTGCGCAGCTGAGCCTGCAATCGCGCATGGATCGCACCGAGCTCCAACACGAATGCGCGGTAGCAGTCTCGATCGGACTCGGTCACGCGCATGACCGTGCCACCGTGCGTATGGGCGCGCCACGCTCGGCTGCTGCGCTCATGCCAGCCTCCATGCCGCCGGACGTATGCACATGCTGACCAAAACGTTTCGACCGTTACGGAGCGGGCCGCAGCTCGATGGGGCCATTTCGGCCACACTGCTCATCGCGGCATGTACGATGCTTGCGTTCTATCTCACCGTTGGCTACCCATCGCAGATGCATTCCGACTCGGCGATGAAGCTGCTGCTCGGCGAAGAAATGGCGCGCCAGTTCACGTTGTTGCCACGCGACTGGTATTACGTCAACGACATCTGGCTCTTGTCACCCAACCTCATTGCCGCGCCACTGTCGTTCCTGTTCGAGCCTTCAATGGCGCTGCACGGAGTGGTCGACCTCGTGGCGGCGAGCTTGGTGCTGTGGGCAGCGTACGTTGCGTCGCGCGCAATCGGTATCAACGGCGGGTTGCGCCTGTTTACGGCCACCATGCTCGCGACGGGGCTGTCACTCGCGTTCGCAGAGATGGTGTTTGCGCAGTCGGCCTATTCAGCGGTAATGCTCACGCTGCTGCTGCTGGCTGGTTCGGGTGCGCGTTACCTGAGTTCAAGTCCCCAGGATCAGGTCAACGCACGAACGCGCAGGCGTGACCTTGGCATCATCGGCGGCCTCGTCCTCATCAGCGTTGCGTCAGGTCCGCGTGGCATCGCAACCTACGTGGCACCGTTGTTGTTTGCAAGCGTCGGACTGTACCTGCTGGCTGGTCGCAACGATGCGCTGCGCGCTGGAGCGGTGCGGTTGGGCGCGTGCACGCTTGGTGCTGCTGCGGTGGGCGGGATCGGATTCCTGCTGCTGCTGCACATCGTGCGCTATCTGAGCGGCGCGGCGACGCAGGCATTCGCCGGCCCGGCAGAGGCAGCCCTGCACCTGCGACTGGCAGTGATGAATTGGTTCATGATCTTCGATGCACTGCCGCCGGCTGGACAGAAGTTCAGCGTGGTCACAGCCGGCATCCATGCAGCGCGGCTGGGACTTGCCAGCGTGCTTTTGTTGTTGCCGATTGCTTTGGCCCTGCGCGTCATGCACCTGCGCTCGCCGGCGCTGCGATTCCTGGTGTTGTTCCAGCTGGGTCTCATCCTGAGCACCGGATACATGCTCGGCTTCACCAACCTGCTGGTCGATGAAGTCGTGGGCGTACCGCGCTATGTCATGCCACTGGTACCCATCGCGATCCTCATCGCCGCGCTTTGGCTGCAGGAGGTACGCGAGCACGCCCGCCCGACGGCAACCCACGTCGGCTGGCTCGTGATCGCTGTCGCCCTGTCACTGTCACCGCAACAATTGATCGGCACGGCCTTTGCGCGATGGCCGCAGCTCTCGGCCGGACTGCGTACCAATCAACGCAGCCCGCTGGTGGATGCATTGCGCCAAGCGGGACTGCACCGCGGGTACGCCGGGTATTGGGATGCCAACGTACTATCGATCCTCAGCGGCGGCGATATCCGCGTGGCGCCAATCCTGATAGGTGCGTCAGGCTTGCCCGAGCCACATCGATACCTTGGATCGGAACGCTGGTACTCGGCATCATGGGCGGACGAGCCGAGCTTTCTCATCACGGACCCGCCAATGCGTGACCAGCTCAGCATGCCTGCGCTGGTTGCGCTGCTGGGTCCTCCCACCCGCAACCTGCATGTGGGCGAGTACGAGATCCTCGTGTTTGCGACCAACATGAGCGAGCGCCTGTCATTTGCTGTGGCGGCACCCGTCGTACGGCCACGCGTATCGCCTCAAGCGTGTGCAGCGGACCTCACCATCACGCCGCCATTGCAACCCGTGAGAGTACGGCAGGCCGGAGTGGTCACGGTTCACGCGAGGAACGATTCGACGCTGCGTTGGATGCGCAACTACGCTCCCGGATTCAATCCCGGCCTGCGCATCATAAATGCCAACGGCACGACGGTGGCCGACCTGCGTGGCATCTTGCCGACCGCTGTTGAACCCGGTGAGAGCGTGACGATTCCCATCCCGTTTCGTGCCCCGGACACTCCTGGCCAATACCGGCTGCAATTCAGCTTCGTCGCAGAAGGAGAGGCTTGGTGCGGCGATCTTGATGCTGGATGGGCGCAAGCCGATCTGGTGGTCGAACCATGAATGGTCGCATCAATGACGCAGTGGTGGATCCGGCATCACCCATTGAGACACCCGCTCCTTGCGGCCACAGGCCGCGACCCGGGGACCGCCAGATATCCAAGGCGCAGACCCCAGCGCGTTCGCGCGTAGCGCGCGATGCGCGATCGCGACCGGACGGGTGACGTGATTGCCAAAGTGCGCGGCCTGCTGCTACATGCGACGATTCCAGGCGCTACAGTCCACATCTCGATGCCATTCCGGGCGCCCGCCAAGCACGACAAATACACGCTATATTTCGGCTTCGTCGCCGAGGGTCAGGCTTGGTGCGACTGGCTGGCATCGATGCCGGCCATCGTCCTCCTGTCAGTGCATCCTTGAGGATATTCCATGCGCTGGATCCAGCAACATTCCTTCATTCTCCTGTGTGTCGCGTTCACAGTCGCCAGCCAGTTGTTGATGCGCTGGCGCGTAGGCTTGGCTGGTGACCTGCCTGCCGTACTGGGCGAGCGTGTCGAGTTCATCGGCCGGCTGCTGATTACGCCGTGGATCTGGCTTGCAATCGTATGCACGTTCCTCGCGGGGGTGAGCTGGATGCTTGCGCTCACACGATTTGAGCTTAGCTACGCGTTTCCATTCACAGGCGTGAGTTTCCTCATCATGCTGTTCGCCGGCTCGCTCATGTTCCACGAGCATGTGACCATGGGTCGAGCAATCGGCACGTTGCTGGTGATGGTGGGCCTGATCGTGGTCGTGCGTTCCTGACGATGGCGCAGATCACCACCGGCCCGCGCGCAATCTTTTCCGCGCCATGGGTGTACGACCTTGCCCAAAACCTGGTCGGCGCGAACCGCAGCCGGGCACGTCTCGTGCGCGATCATCTACGCCTGCGCCCGGGCATGCGCCTGCTCGACCTCGGCTGTGGCACCGCCGCGATGTTGCACCACCTGCCTCGTGATGTCGCCTACGTCGGTGTGGACCTGAGCGAGTCCTACATCGAGTCAGCGCGGCGAGAGTTCGGCGCGCGCGGCGAGTTCCATTGCGGCGACATCGCGCGCACCGCCCCGGATGTGTTCGGCACCTTCGACGTGGTCGTCGCCAATGGTCTGCTGCACCACCTCGACGACGGGCCGGTGCGCAACATGCTGCGTGTGGCCCGCACGGTGCTGCGCGCCGGCGGCCATCTGGTGACCATCGATCCCTGTTTCGATCCAGGGCAATCGCGTCTAGCCCGCCTCGTGATCACACACGATCGCGGTCGCAACGTGCGCACACTCGCCGGCTATGCCGAACTTGCGCGCGAGATGTTCACCACGGTCGAGCCTCGCCTGCGCGACGACATGCTGCGTATCCCCTACACCCACGCGGTCCTCGAGTGCCGACCATGAGCATCCCGTTCAACCGCCCGTACATGACCGGCTCGGAGCTTGGCTACATCGCCCAGGCACATGCGAATGGCCACCTCGCTGGTGATGGCGCGTTTACGCGGCGTTGCAATGCCTGGCTCGAAGCCACCATCGGAGCGCGCAAGGCCTTGCTCACGCACTCGTGCACTGCCGCGCTGGAGATGTGCGCGCTGCTGGCCGGACTGGAGCCGGACGACGAGGTCATCATGCCCTCGTTCACGTTCGTATCCACTGCCAATGCCTTCGTGTTGCGCGGCGCGGTACCGGTGTTCGTGGATATACGCGGCGACACGCTCAACATCGACGAAACACTCGTCGAGTCTGCGATCACGCCGCGCACGCGTGCGATCTGCGTGGTGCACTACGCGGGTGTCGCCTGCGAGATGGACGCGATCTGCGAGATCGCGCGGCGCTACGGTCTCATTGTCATCGAGGATGCCGCGCAGGGCGTGATGGCCAGCTACCGCGGACGCCAGCTCGGCTCGATCGGCGAGTTGGCTGCGCTGAGCTTCCACGAGACCAAGAACCTCATCTCTGGTGAGGGCGGCGCGCTGCTCGTCAATGATGCCCGCCACATCGAGCGCGCCGAGATCATCCGCGAGAAGGGCACCAACCGTTCGTTGTTCTTCCGCGGCCAAGTCGACAAGTACACGTGGGTCGACGTGGGATCGTCCTACCTGCCTGGCGAGATCATCGCGGCCTTCCTCGCCGCACAGATCGAGCATGCCGACGACATCACGCAGCGGCGGATGGCGCTGTGGCAGCGCTATCACGACGCCTTTGCGGCGCTGGAGAGCCAAGGCCGGCTGCGCCGTCCGATCGTCCCCGCACATTGTCGCCACAACGCCCACATGTATTACCTGCTGCTGGCCGATCTCGATGAACGCACGCGCTTCATTACCTCACTCAAGGCGCGCGACATCCATCCGGTGTTCCACTACATTCCGCTGCACAGCGCACCTGCCGGGCAGCGTTACGCGAGGACGCATGGTTCAATGGGAGTGACTGACGCCACGAGTGACCGTCTGGTGCGACTGCCGCTGTGGTTGCCCGACCTGGATCAAGACGCCGTGATTGGCGCGGTGGAGGCGTTTTTCCATGGCTGAATCCATGCCACTGCTGTCGGTGGTGTGCCCCGTGTACGGCTGCACGGCGTGCTTGCATGAGCTGTGCCGCCGCGTGGGTATGACGATTGCGCCCATCACCGTGCACTACGAGATCATCCTCGTCAACGACGCCAGCCCCGACGAGGCCTGGCCAAACATCGTCGAACTGGCTGCGCACGACCCACGCATCAAGGGCATCAACTTGTCGCGAAACTTCGGCCAGCACTATGCGATCACCGCCGGCCTCGCCCACGCGCGTGGTGAGCGCGTGGTGGTGATGGACTGCGACTTGCAGGATCGCCCGGAAGAAATTGCCGCACTGTACGCCAAGGCCAGGGAGGGATATGACGTGGTGTTTGGCGAACGCCATGAGCGGCAGGATGGCTGGTTCAAGCGCATCAGTTCGCGCGCGTTCTTTGCCGTGCTCAACTACCTCAGCGGCGCCGACTACGATTACCGCGCCGCCAATTTCGGCGTGTTCGACCGCAAGGTGATCCAGGCGGTGCTCACGATGGGCGATCGCTACCGCTTTTTCCCGGTGATGGTGCGTTGGACCGGATTCCGCACCACCTCGATCCCAGTGGCCCACCAGGCGCGCGAGCATGGCCGCAGCGGTTACACCTTGCGCAAGCTGCTTCGCCTCGCGCTCGACATCATCCTGTCCAATTCGGACAAGCCCTTGCGGCTGGTCGCGATCGCGGGCATCTGCGTGTCGTTCATCGCGTTGGGCCTGGCCGGCTTCAGCGTGGCGCGCTACCTGCACGGCGATGTCGAAGTAGCCGGGTACACCAGCGTGATCGCATCCATGTGGCTGCTCTCCGGCCTGACGCTGTTCGGCATGGGCATCATCGGGCTGTATCTGGGCCGCGTGTTCGAGAGCGTCAAGGCGCGACCGATCTATCTGGTGCGCGACCGCGTCAATTTCGACGACGCCTCAACGGGTACCGAAGCGCACGCGGAAGCGCTGCAGCGGCAATAGCGAATCGCCGGTGACTCCATCGACGAGTGCGTCAATGCGCAGTAGGCCGTAGCCGCACACCACCACGGGGCGGCCGTGGTCCACGAAGATCACCTTGCCGGGCGTGCGGTTGGCGATGATGACGTCGGCCAACGCAGTGGCCGCATGGATTCGCACCAGCCGACCCGACAGCAGGCTTGCAGCGCCATGGTACGGGCTGCCCAGCGCGTCCACCGTGCGCTGCAGGCGGGCGGCATCGAGCGTCCAGTCGATGAAGTAGTCCTCATCGTCGCGCCACAGGCTGTAGGTGGCGGCCGCATCGTCCTGGGGCGTGGCCGGCGGCATTTCGCCGCGTACGAGGCAGGCCGCGACATGCAGCGCCAGTTCCTGGTAGTGGCCGCAGACCTGTTCGATCGCGTCGGCGATGCGCAGCGGATAGGTGACATCTGATGCCGCCTGCGCAATGATGTCGCCTCGATCGTACTCGGCACTCGCATACAGTGCGGTGACGCCGATCCGCCTGTCGCCTTCGATCAACGCGGTCACCAGTGGGTTGAATCCGCGATGACGCGGCAACAAGGAGTCGTGCATCACGATCAACCGGGTCGCGCCAGGCTCGATCAACCAGCGCCACGACACCGCCAGCGCGTAGGGCGTCCGCAACGCCAGCCTGTCGCCGTGGCGCGACACGGGCACGCCGTGTTCTCCACACAATGCAACGATGCGATCGACATGATCATCGTCCAGTGCCGCATCACGCCCCACGACCACGGCTGCCACGAGCCCCGGAAACCGCCGCAGCAGCACCTCAAGCACGGCATGGCCCTTGCGGGTCATCGCGAATACGGTGAGGCAGGCGTTCACGCTCGCTGGCACCACGTCGGCCACACGGGTGGCACTCATGCGAGCGCTGCGGTCAATTCATCGCGCAAGTCGGCAATGTCCTCCACGCCCACTGACAGGCGGATCAGGCCATCGCTGATGCCGAGACGCTTGCGGTTGGCCGGCGGGATCGATGCATGCGTCATGATCGCGGGATGTTCGATCAGGCTCTCTACGCCGCCGAGCGATTCGGCCAACGAGAACAGGCGGCAACGTTCGAGCATGCGGCGCGCCTTGCGCAGCCCACCCTTTACCTCGATCGTGACGATGCCACCAAAGCCGTCCATCTGCTTCTTCGCCAGCGCGTGCTGCGGATGCGATTTCAGGCCGGGATAGATCACCCGCTCGATGGCTGGATGCTTCTCCAGCCATTGCCCCAGTGCAAGCGCATTTTCGCAATGCGCACGCATGCGCAGGTGCAGGGTCTTGAGTCCGCGCATCGCCAGGAACGCATCGAACGGTCCCGCGATCGAACCCACCGAGTTGTGCAGGAACGCCATCTCCTCGGCCAGGCGCGCACTGCCGCCGACCACGGCAATGCCACCGACCATGTCGGAATGGCCATTGATGTACTTGGTGGCCGAATGCACCACGATGTCGGCGCCATGCTCGATCGGGCGCTGTAGCATCGGTGAGCTGAACGTGTTGTCGACGACGAAGATGAGGCCGTGCCTGCGCGCGAATGCGCCGACCTTTGCCAGATCGACCAGCTTGAGCATCGGATTGGTCGGCGTCTCGGCCCAGATCATGCGCGTGTTGGGCTTGAGCGCGGCCTTGAGCGCCGCGGCATCGTTGAGATCGACGAAGCTGAAATCGAGCCCGGCGCTGCGCCGGCGCACACGCTCGAACAGGCGGTAACTACCGCCGTAGAGGTCGTCCATCGCGATCACGTGGCTGCCCGAGTCGAGCAGTTCGAGCACGGTGCCTGCCGCGGCGAGACCTGAGGCGAATGCATAGCCCTGGCGTCCGCCTTCGAGATCGGCCACACAGCGTTCGTAGGCCATGCGCGTGGGATTCTGTGTGCGCGAATACTCGTAGCCCTTGTGCACGCCGGGGCTGTCCTGCACGTAGGTCGAGGTCGCGTAGATCGGCGTCATGATTGCGCCGGTCGATGGATCGGGGCTCTGGCCCGCATGGATGGCACGGGTGCCGAGCTGATGATCGCGATTGCGCATGTTGGTTCCTCTATCGAATCCGGTCCGGTCAGGCCGATGCCGGGTGCACAAGCAGATTCAGATGATGATCGCCCCTGCCACCGGACCTGGCGTCCGCCACATGCCACTGCCGCATGATCTGATCGGGGCTGTCGCAGGCGACGCGGGTGTCCGGGTCGACCAGCACTTGCACGTTAGATGCGTACGCAAACAGCGTGGCCAGATAGGCCAGCGGATCGACGCGCGCGTTGTCGCGCAGGCATTGGGGATGGAATTCGGTCAACACCACGGGGCGGTGGCGCGCCAGCGTGCGCGCAAGCCCGCGCCAAGCATGCGGCTCATGGCCTTCGATGTCGAGCTTGACCAGGTCGAGCCTGTCAAGCGCAGGCAACAGGTCGTCGAGCACGCATGCCTGCGCAAACAGCGAGGGTGCGCGCCGGGTGTCGTACGGCAGCACCTCGCCGTTGGAACTGCGGGCAGTCGTTGACATCGGCAATAGTTGCGCGGCGTCGGAAGCGGCAAATGGCAGCACTTGGACGTTGTGGAACTGGTTGTGCCAGATCGTGCGGTAGATCAGCTGCAGGTTCTTGTCCATAGGCTCGACCGCGAACACGCGGCCAGTCGGACCGACCTTGTGTGCGGCCAGCGCCGTGTAATAACCGATGTTTGCGCCCACATCGAGGACGGTGGCCCCCGCATGCAGCTGCTCGTTGATCGCGGCCACCACGTCTGGCTCATAGGTGCCGTTGCGTACGGTGGCCCCGATGTCGAGATCGTCGGCCCGCGTAAACATGCTGTAGCCGTCAAAGCCCACCTCAATGCCGTCGGCATCGATACCTTGGCGTGCCCTGAATTCGGCCGAACTCATGATTACAGCCGCCAGATCGCTCGCCGTGACGCGCGCCGTCGCCAGCATCGTCCGAAACGTATCCGAGCCTTGCTGATCGGGCTCGCGCCCGAGCAGCAAGCGGTAGGCGTAGCGCACATCGTCCATCGTTGCCTGCATGCACCGGCTCCTTGTGTTGGGGTGGCTCAACCCGCCCTGCGCCGCAGGTAGTTGAGCAGGTCGATGCGCGTGATCAGGCCGAGGAACTTCGGGCCGTCGACGACGATCGCAACGTGGCCGACTTCGAACACCGGCATCAGCGCCTGGATCGGCGACTTGACGTCGAGCAGCTGCAGCTTGCGCGTCATCGCGCTGGCGACGCTGTCGCGGAAGCGGGTTTCGTCGGTGTGGACGTGCAGCAGCAGGTCGGACTCGTCGAGGATGCCGACGATCTCGTCTCCATCCATCACTGGCAGCTGCGACACGTCGTACAGCTTCATGCGGTTGTAGGCGGTGATGAGCATCTCGTTGGGCCCGACCACCACGGTGTCGCGCTGCGCGTACGGACGCAGGATCAGGTCGCGCAGGTCACCGGTGGGCTGGCGATCGAGAAAGCCGTTGTCGAGCATCCAGTAGTCGTTGTACATCTTCGACAGGTACTTGTTGCCGGTGTCGCACACCAGCGTGACCACACGCTTGGGCGTGGTCTGCTCGCGGCAGTACTTGAGCGCCGCGGCCAGCAGCGTTCCGGTCGACGAGCCGCCGAACACGCCCTCGCGCGCCAGCAGTTCGCGCGCGGCGAGGAAGCTCTCCTTGTCGGAGATGGCATAGGCCTTGGTCACGCGCGAGAAGTCGCTGATGCTCGGCAGGAAGTCCTCACCGATGCCTTCCACCAGCCAACTGCCCGATTTCTCCGCCAGCGTGCCTTCGTTGATGTACTGGGCGAGGATCGAACCGACCGGATCGGCGAGGATGAACTCGGTCGCGGGCGAGGCGGTCGCGAAGTAGCGCGACAGGCCGCTCATCGTGCCCGAGGAGCCGCAGCCGAACACGAGCGCGTCGACCTTGCCGTCGAGTTGCCTGAGGATTTCCGGCCCGGTGGCCTGCTCGTGCGCGAGCGGATTGTCGGGGTTGCCGAACTGGTTGATGAAGTACGCGCCGGGTGTTTCGCGCGCGATGCGGGCGGCGAGGTCCTGGTAGTACTCGGGATGACCCTTGGCCACGTCCGAACGCGTGAGCACCACTTCGGCGCCCATCGCCTTGAGGTTGAAGATCTTCTCGCGGCTCATCTTGTCGGGTACGACGAGGATGAGCTTGTAGCCCTTGGCCTGCGCGACGAGGGCCAGGCCCAGGCCCGTGTTGCCGGCCGTGCCT
Organism: Lysobacterales bacterium; assembly: GCA_014338185.1. Taxonomy (GTDB): domain Bacteria; phylum Pseudomonadota; class Gammaproteobacteria; order Xanthomonadales; family Rhodanobacteraceae; genus Dokdonella_A. The sequence continues at coordinate 32,821 of QUBV01000019.1, forward strand.
TCGACGATGGTGGCGCCGGGCTTGAGCTTGCCGGCGCGTTCGGCGCCTTCGATCATCGACAGGCCGATCCGATCCTTGATCGAACCGCCCGGATTGGCGCTTTCGAGCTTGAAGAACAACTCGCACACGCCGGTGTCCAGGCGCTGTGCCTTGACCATCGGCGTGTTGCCGATGAGTTCGAGGATGCTGTGGTGGATTGTCATGCGCTCTCCGCGAGGCGGACGGCGGCCTGGGCACGCCACACACCCGAATGGCCCCGCCCCGTCGGGAGGCCTGCGTGGAATGATAGCCGAGCGCGGTGCCGATCCGGCACCCGCGCGCTGGCGCGCGGTGCCGGATGGGCGTGGAATCAGGATGAGGCGGTGAGCCGGCCCCACATCGTGGTGAGCTTGTCCTTGGCTTGCAGCTTTTCCTTTTTCATCTTGTGCAAGGTCACGTCGTCGACAGGCAACACACCGATTTCCGCATCGCGCACCTTGCTGTCCAACTCCTGGTGTCGGTAATACAGGCTGCGGAACTCAGGGTTTGCCTGCATCAATGCTTCGACTTCTTCTTTCTGGCTCTGTTCGAACATCAGACAGCCTCCTCGAGTTGGAAAAGCAAACGCGACGGCACGCCGACCATGACGTGCCGCCGCGTTGCGCGACGAGTGACACCAGTTTGCGATACGGCTCGTGATGAGCCGGCCTGACCCAGGGATGCGGCGCGATCGCACACGATGCGTGCGGCGGTCGCGTCCGGTGCCACTGCCAGGAAACACCGGAACGCGTGCCCCATGAATCGTGGGGCTGAGGTTGAAGAGTCCTCGGTCGCGATCGTTGCACTCATGGGCCAGACGGTTTGCCCAAGTGGGTGCCGGAAATCCGGTGCACTTGGGAGCTAGACGCTACTCCCTCGCAACGACCTTGGCAACCGCCGACGGGCAAGCTTCCCGGTCACGGCCGAATCATTGGATTCTCGTTAATTGCCTTGTCAATCAACTACATGCAATGATGTTGCGACACACATGCCACGAGCCCGACCCCGCACGTTGCGCAACCGCTGTGGCTGCGCGGTGGCGAGTCATGCAGCGCCCGGCGCGCTGCTGCAGCGCGCTGCCGAGGGCAGCGCCAGGGCGGCGCCGGGCGCGCGCGATCAGCGCTTTGCCGGCTGTTTGGTCTTGGGCTTGGCCGGTGCCTTGGCCGGTGCGGGCTTGACCGCCTTGGACGGTTCGGCCGCCGCGGGTGACTGTCCGCTCAAGGCCGCCTGCAGTTCGGCCTCCTTCTTCGCCAGCGCGGCGGCCTTGGCCTGCGCGGCGGCCATGCGCTTGGCCTGGCTGGCCTCGGCGCGCGCGGCCTCGGCGGCCTGCTGGGCCTGTTCGCCTTCGGCGCGCGCGGCCTCGGCATCACGCTGGGCGCGCTCGGCCTCCTCGGCACGGATCTGCGCCTGCAGTCGCGCGCGCTCGAGTTCGGCGCGCGCGAGTTCGGCATCACGCCGCGCAATCGCCACCTGCAGGCGATCGTTCTCGCGCTGCAATTGCAGGCGCTGCGCCTCCAGCACCTCGGCCTCGGCCGCAGCCTGTGCCGCATCGATGCGCCGTTCGGCCACGTAGGCCCACAGCTCGCGCTGGCTGCGACGCACCTCGTTGAGCATGGCCAGAGCCTCGCGTGCGCGGTCCATCGCCACCGGAGCATGGTTGGCCAGGCGCGCGTCGGTCGCGATCACGTTGAAACGATCGAGCAGGCGCTGGTATTCCTCGTTGCGCGCAGCGGCGGTGCTGGAGGCGGCTGCCAGCATCAGCAAGGCCAGCCCGGCTGGCATCGACATGGGCAGCTTCATGGCTGTTCCTCCACCGAGTCGACGGGGTGGCGCGACAGGTCTTCTTGCAGCGCAGCATTATTGCGTTCGAGCTTGTCCACCGCGTGCCGGGCCTGGGCGCGCCGTGCACGCGCGGCGGCCAGCTCGCTGTCGGCCTGCGACTGCAGCGCCAGCTGCGCGGCCGCGTCGTAGTCACCCATCGCTTGCGCCGATTGCGCGGCCTCGTAATTGCGCGCAGCGGCGTCGAGCTCGGTGCGCGCAAACTCGCCCGCACCCAGCGAACGCGCGTTCTCCAGGCCATGGGCGGCCGCATTGAGCTGGTCCACCGGCGGCCGCGTCGGCTCGCACGCGCTCAGCGCCAGCAGCGCCAACAGCGCCGAAACGACGATTGACGCATGGATTTTTCCGCGATGTGGTGTCATAAACGTAACCGCTCGCTGCAAGACGGACGACTATTGTGGGAAGGCGTGCCAAGGTTTGGCAACGCCACCCCTGCCCCGCGATGGCCCCGACCCCTCCAGTTTCGCGAGAACCGCTATGGATATCGGCTATTTCCTCAAGTTGATGACCGAGAAGGGCGCCTCGGACATGTTCTTGACCACCGGCGCTCCGGTCAACATCAAGGTCGAGGGCAAGCTCTACCCGCTTGGCAATACCGGCCTGCCCAACGGCATGGTCAAGAAGATCGCCTATTCGCTCATGGACGAGGGCCAGGTGCCGCAGTTCGAGAAGAACCTCGAGCTCAACATGGCGATCGCGGTCAAGGACGCGGGCCGCTTCCGCGTCAACGTGTTCAAGCAGCGCGGCGAAGTGGGCATGGTGATCCGTGCGATCAAGAGCGAGATCCCCACCATCGAGCAGTTGCGCCTGCCGCAACTGTTCAAGAACATCATCATGGAACCGCGCGGACTCGTGCTGCTGGTCGGCGCGACCGGCTCGGGCAAGTCGACCACGCTGGCCTCGATGATCGACCACCGCAACTCCAACACGTCGGGCCACATCCTCACCATCGAGGACCCGATCGAGTACCTGTACCGGCACAAGAAATCGGTGGTCAACCAGCGCGAGGTCGGACTCGACACGCACAGTTTCCACGAGGCGCTCAAGAACGCGATGCGCGAGGCGCCCGACGTGATCCTCATCGGCGAGATCCGCGATGCGACCACGATGGAAGCGGCGATCACCTTCTCCGAAACCGGTCACCTGTGCCTGGCGACGCTGCATTCCAACAACGCCGACCAGACCATCGAACGCATCCTCAACTTCTTCCCCGAATCAGCGCACAAGAACATCCTCATGAACGTGGCGCTGAACCTGCGCGCGGTCATCAGCCAACGCCTGGTCATGGGCAAGGACGGCCACCGCCTGCCCGCGGTCGAGGTGCTGCTCAACACGCCGCACATCCGCGACCTGCTGCGCCGAGGCCAGATCCACGAGGTCAAGGAAGCGATGGACCGCAGCCTGCAGGAAGGCATGCAGACCTTCGACCAGTCGCTGTACGCGTTGTACAAGGAAGGCAAGATCGAACTCGAGGAGGCGCTCAACCACGCCGATTCGCGCGACGGCCTTGCGCTCAAGGTGCGTCTGGCCGAGGGCGGCGAAGCGCCCATGGCCGAAAGCTTCGACATCAACAACTTCTGAGGTGCGCGGGCGCAGCGGCGACCCGCTGCGCCCACTGCCATCCGGTCAATGCGTCTCGGCGGCCAGTGCGTGGCTGGCCTTGGCGCCCGCCATGAGCCGGTCGGTCCAGGCGATCCCCACTGCCGAGAGTATGAACACGCAGTGGATGATGGTTTGCCACATCACCCCCTGGACCGTGAGCGTGCTGCACTGTTTGCCGGTGCCGACCGACGCCTCGCCCGCCAGCTGCGCCAGCAGCGCCGGATCACAGAACGGCAGGCCACCCAGCGCGCCGGCCTCGATGAAGGTCTTGAGCAGGTGGATCGAGCTGATGCCGATGATCGCCATCGCCAGCTTGACCTTGAGCACCGAGGCGTTGACGTGGCTGAGCCACTCGGGCTGGTCCGGATGATCCTGCAGGCGCAGGCGCGACACGAAGGTCTCGTAGCCGCCGACGATGACCATGATGAGCAGGTTGGAGATCATCACCACGTCGATGAGGCCGAGCACGATCAGCATGATCGCCTGCTCGCTGAGCTCGAACGCATCGTGCAACAGGTGCCACAGTTCCTTGAGGAACAGGAACACATATACGCCCTGGGCCAGGATCAGGCCCAGGTACAGCGGCAGCTGCAACCAGCGTGCGGAAAAGATCAGTGCCGGCATTGGCGGCAGGTGATGGGGCGTCGATGGGTTTCCACGCATGGAATGGACTCTGGATTGGGAATGGGTTGGGCGGGTGCGGCCCGCCCGGGGTTGGCAACGACCTTGCGCTTTCCGCGCGATGCTCCGCCGCGCATGGCCGGGCGACTTGGACACGGATGCGCCGGTCACGTTCCCGGCCGTGCGTGGCCGGGCTTCGCACCTGCAGACTCATGCGGTCTCAGGCGGGATTCGGCGGCGCCGCATACAGCTGCTCGGCGGCCTGGAACAGGATCCACGAGGTCGCGATGTACTTGTTGCCGCGCTTGGGCTGGTTGCCGCGGTGGGTGTGGGTGAAGCCGGCCGGCGCGATCGCCAACGATCCCGTGCGCGGGGTGATCTTGCGCCGCTGGTACAGGAACTCGGTCTCACCCTCGTCGAAATCATCGTTGAGGTAGCACGTCCACAGCAGCACGCGGTGCAGGTTGTCCATGTCGCCGAGCTTGGGTGAGGTCTCGCTGTGCCAGTACGGATAGCCACCCTCATCGGCAAAGTAGCGCTGGACGTTGATGTCGCCGGGGCGGAACACATGGGTGACCAGCCGCCGCAGAGTGGCATCATCCATCGCGCGGATGTCATCGACCCCGAGCTGGGTCATGCTGCCGTCGGCCGCCTTGCGGTACAGCGCAGTCGGCGCCAGCGCGAGGTAGGTGTACTTGCGCACGTAGCGCATCAGGCACTGCAGCATCGTCGCGTTGAACAGTCCGGCCACTTCGCTCCATTCGGCGTACTTGCTGATGGACAGGTCCCAGCTGTCCTTGAGCCTGGTATTGACGCCGCCCGCGGTGGCGCCACGACTGAGCTTGTCGCTGTTTTCGAACGCCGCGATGATCTGCTGGCAGGTCTCGGCAGCCAGCACGCCCTCGTACACTTCGATGAAATCGTCCACGATCCGGTTTCCCATGCGATTGGGGTGATGCTACGCGATCCGCAGCACGGCGCCGGCCACGCTGCCGAGCACCACGCCCGCGACCACCTCCGCGGGTCGATGTCGCTGCAGCACCAGGCGCGACCAGGCCACCGCGAGCGCAAGCAGGAGCAGGCCCGCCACCGCAGTCGGCCACAGCGGCAACCACGCCGCCAGCGTGGTGAAGGCCGCATGCAGCGACACCTTGAGCCAGCGCGCGAGCAGCATCGCCAGCACGATCATGACGGCGGCCAGCGCCAGTGCGCGCGTGAGCAGGCCCGGTCCCTGCGCCCATGCCGACGCCGCCGCTGCCACCACGAGCAGGGCGAGCAGCGCGCGGTTGAGGTCACGCCGCTCGCCGCGGCCGCTGGCATCGACATGCGCCCAGTGCCCGCGCCACACCTGCCACCGGCTGTAGCCCAGCACCGCCAGCGCCAGCACCGCCAGCCACAAGCCGAGGCCGCGCACCACGCCGGCATCGGCGCCACGCGAAGCCGCCGCGAGCATGGCCGCGAGCGGCACCACCAGCAGCGGATGGCCGAGCAGCGAAAGGCCGCGCGCGAGCGTGAGCTTCGCGCTCAAGCATCCGCCTCGCGGTGGTAGGCTGTCACGCGCTCGACCTCGTGCCGGGATCCCAGGAACACCGGTACGCGCTGGTGCAGCCGCTCGGGTCGCAGCGCGAGGATGCGCTCACGGCCCGTGGTGGCCGCACCACCGGCCTGCTCGACGATGAAGGCCATCGGGTTGGCCTCGTACATGAGGCGCAGCTTGCCGGGCTTGGACGGATCCTTGAGGTCGCGCGGATAGATGAAGATGCCGCCGCGGGTGAGGATGCGGTGCACGTCGGCCACCATCGACGCCACCCAGCGCATGTTGAAATCGCGCCCGCGTGGACCGGTCTTGCCCGCCAGCAGTTCCTCGATGTAGCGCTTCATCGGCGCTTCCCAGTGGCGCAGGTTGGACATGTTGATCGCAAACTCCGAGGTATCGGCCGGAATCTGCAGGTTGGAGCCGGTGAGGATGAAGCTGCCCTGTTCGCGGTCGAGCGTGAAGCTGTGCACGCCATCGCCAAGCGTGAGCACGAGCACCGTGCTCGACCCATACACCGCATAGCCCGCCGCGACCTGCTGCGTGCCCGGCTGCAGGAACGCCGCTTCGGCCGGGTCCTGCACGCCTTCGGGACAGCGCAGCACCGAGAAGATCGTGCCGACCGAGATGTTGACGTCGATGTTGGACGAGCCGTCGAGCGGATCGAACACCAGCAGGTACTCGCCCTTGGGATAGCGGTTGGGGATCGGGTGCGGATCATCCATTTCCTCGGATGCCAGCGCCGCGAGGTGGCCGCCCCACTCGTTGGCTTCGAGCAGGATCTCGTTGGACAGCACATCGAGCTTCTTCTGCGTTTCGCCCTGCACGTTCTCGGTGCCGGCGCTGCCGAGCACGCCGCCGAGCGCACCCTTTCCCACCGCGATCGAGATGCGCTTGCAGGCGCGCGCGACCACCTCGATGAGCAGGCGCAGGTCGGCGTTGATGTGGCCGTGCTCGCGCTGCTGCTCGATCAGGAAACGCGACAGGGACACCTTGGACCGGGACGGCATGGAACGGCTCCGCGACAGGAATCGGCCTATTGTCGCGGGCCACCGGCACGGATGCCATCCCGCAGGCCCTGCGGATCGGCCGGTGCGCGGCACCTACTGCGTGCCACTGCCGTTGGCGGCGGCGGTCAAGCGCTACCGGCCCCATCGCGCCCGGGCCGCGCGCGGCCCTCCACAGATTTGTGGATGTGCATACGGGGCCGTACGTTCATGCTGCGAAGCGGGCAGCGCCGCCGCCATCGTGCAGCGACGTCGCGCCGCTGCACGATGCATTTTCCCGGAGCCCGCCATGATCGCACCCACCCCTGGAACGCTGCGCCCGATCCCGACCCGACGGACGGCGTGGCGCCATACGCTCGCACTGCTCACGCTGCTGGCCGGCGGCGCCGCCCACGCAGCCGACCCGCCCGAGCCGCCGATATTCGTCGACGGCTTCGACGGTTGGGTCGCGGTCTGCAGTTCGCTGGAGCCGATCCAATGGGGATTTCGCGGCAACGAATCGGCCAGCGACTTCTTCATCCCGGCCTGGCAACAGCGCAAATTTGGCGATCGATGCCCGAGCGGCTCGGAGATGCTCGGGTTCAGGGACGCCGAGTGCCACGAAGTGCTGGGAAGCCCCGCCAACCCGTCGTCGCCACCCGAGCACACACACTGCACCGCCAACCTGTGCTGTGGCGCGCCCCCGCCCATACCCACGTGCGACCAGCCCGCCGACGCCGGCATCCCGCCGGAAGCCCTCGACGTGGAACCACCGGTCGACGAGGAAGAGACGCGCGGCTCGCTGTCCGACCTGTACCCGGGGCAGGACACCCGCACCGGCGACTTCCGCGACACTCTCGCCTGCGATCCCGCGATCGGCGAGACCGACATCCCGCCCGAGGTGGACGAGCCGCCCGAGGCCGAGGTGCTGCAGGCCGAGGAGGCCCTGGAGACCTGGGAGCAGAGTGACGGCAGCGACCTGGCCGCGCAGCAGACCTCCGCGCCCGCGCCCATTTCCACATCTCCAGGCCATATCCCCGATGATGTGTGCTATTGGTCGGTCTTGCCGCCCTTGCTGGTCGTCCCGTGTGAACAGATGCTGGACCCGACCCAGCCATTCGACGGCCGCGATGTGATCTACGTGCGCGGCTTCGGCACCGAGCAGATCAAGGATGCGTTGCTTTTTGGCGATTCGGAAGCGCGCAAGACCTGGCCGGAGGATCGTGCCGCATTCGAGCCCGGCGGCTACTTCTACGGGGCCGCGTACGACTACTGGAAGGACCACATCCGCGAGCACCTGTGGGCGGTGGATGGTTCGCCATGGGACGTCGCGGGCTGGCAATGGTGGGCGGGTGACGCCGACCCCAACTACCGACCCAAGAAGAACCGTGTCCTCATCGTGGCCTGGTCCACCAACCAGCGCCTGAACTATTCGCAGCACGCATTCCTTACCCAGGTCAGTGACGCGATCAAGTACGGCCGCAACGTGTTGTCGCCGCCCGGGCTTCCAACGCACCAGTACCGCCCGTTCTGCGCCAACGGCTGCGTCATCATCTCGCACTCGACCGGCGGCCTGCTGGTCAGTTCGGCCCTGGGCGCGGTGAACGCGGGCGCGTATGGGCTGGAAACGCGTTCCCTGCTCAGCCACCTGCGCGTGCATGTGGCCTTCGACAGCGCGATCTCGGGCAGCCGCTTGGCCAGCACCGCCCTCGCGGTCGGCTCACCGATGATGACCGATCCCATGCGCGACAGCCTGTGCGCGATCGTTAGTCCGATGTTCGACACCGACCTGGTGTGCGGCATGGGCGTGCACAACGTGTTGCAGCAGTCGGTACTGGTTGACCTGATGCCGATGGTGGCGCAGTCGGTGTGGGGCCCGGTGCTGAGCCTGTCGCCGGTGCCGACCCTGACCGTGGCAGGCGGCGCGCCGGTCGGCAACTATGTTTGGGGCGGTACCAAATGGCTGCTGCCGGGTATCGATGACGGCGTCGTCACCGCCAACTCGGCCTGCGGCAACCCGAACCCGGTCTGGCCCGATGGCGTATCCGCACCCAGCGGCGTCATCGTGCGCTCTCTGCGCAAGTCCTTCGACCTTGGCGACAAGCTGTCGCGCGCGACCCAGATCATGATCGCGCAAAAGAACCTGATGGCCGGCCACCGGCCGGCGCCGCTGAACTACCTGGCCGGCATGTGCACACCGTATCTCTCACCCAGCGGCATGGTGCTGCCCGTGGTCAACTCCATGCGAAGCACACCCTGGGATCCGCGCCGGCGCTACCCCAACCACTATTCGATGATCCAGTCGATCGAGGATCACTCCTACAACGGCGGCGGCGACGCTGCCAACCCGTGGCCAAGCTCGGTGGGTGCACCGGCGTCCGCGCCGCGCCACTACCTGGAGCCGCGCAGCGGCTGGGTCAACAACGAGGAATCCAGTGCGGTCACCGACGCGGGCATCTTCCGGCAGTTCCCTGACGGCAGCTACCTGGTCAAGCCCCAGTTCGCCAACAGCGTCGAGATCGTGAAGGGCAAGAGCATCAAGTTCCGCTTGTTCCGGCGCACGCACAAGGTCTGGTTGTGGAAGCGCACCTACGAGCGGCTCGCCGGCTGGGAAACCAAGCAAAGCAGCCATTACGTGTACGAATTCGTGGCACGCCACTGATGTCCCGCCCTGCTCCGCCGCAATGGCGGAGCAGGGCGCACCGGGTCCACACTCGCTGCCCGCCCCATCCTCCGGCACTGTCGCGGCCGGGGTTCGATGCGATGATGGGCGTTTCCGCCATGGAGACGCCGTCATGAGATCCCTCTGCCTCGTCCTGCTGCTGGGCCTGGTGCTGGGCGCGCCCGCTCGGGCCGGCCAGGCCGATGACCAGTTCAAGGCCGTGTACACGAAAGAGTGGAGCTGGCGTCAGCAGCAGTTTGGCGGCTATGACGACGAGGACAGCGCATCCAGTCCGCAGGCCGCGCGCCTGCCCGAGGTCGGTGCCAAGGCCCAGGCGGCGCGGCTGGCCTACTGGAACGACGTGCTCAGGCAGCTCGATGCGATCCCGCTCCGGGAGCTGTCGGCCGAAAACCAGGTCAACTACGCGGTGTATCGGCCGCAGGTTGAGAACCTGGCTGCCTCGGTGCGCTTCCGCGACTACGAGATGCCGTTCAACAGCGACTCGCAGTTCTGGTCCAACCTTGGCTTCATGACCCGCCGGCCGTTGCGCGACGAGGCCGCCGTGCGGGCCTACATCGGCAAGCTCGACGACGTGCCGCGCTACTTCGACGAGCAGATCGCCAACATGCGCGCCGGCCTCAAGCGCGGCTTTTCGGTGCCACGCGCCGTGCTCGCGGGGCGCGATGTGTCGATCGCGAGCTACATCGAGGTCAAGTCGCCCGAGGACAGCGACTTCTACAAGCCGCTCAGGAACCTGCCGGCCACGCTGCCGGGCGAACTGCAGGAAAGCCTGCGCGCGGACGCGCGGCGCGCGATCCGCGAGCGCGTGATCCCGGCCTACGCCAAGCTGCTCAAGTTCTTCCGCGACGACTACGTGCCCAAGGCGCGCAAGACGCTCGCGGCCGAAGCGATGCCCGGCGGCAAGGCGTGGTACCGCCAGCAGATCCGCGAATACACCACACTCGATCTCGATCCCGAAGCGATCCACCGGATCGGCCTCGATGAGGTCGCGCGCATCGATGCGCAGATGCAGGCCACGATGCGCCAAACCGGCTTCAAGGGCGATTTTCCCGCGTTCCTGCACTTCCTGCGCACCGACCCGCAGTTCTACGCCAAGACGCCCGAAGAGCTGCTCATGCGCGCGGCATGGATCGCCAAGCAGGTCGACGCCAAGCTCGCGCGTTATTTCGGCCTGTTGCCGCGCGGACGCTTCGGCATCGAACCGGTGCCGGCGGCGATCGCGCCGTTCTGGACGGCCGGCCGCGGCAGCGCGCACACCTACTGGGTCAACACCTATGACCTGCCCTCGCGCCCGCTCTACAACCTGCCCGCGCTGACCGTGCACGAATCCGCACCGGGGCACTCGATGCAGGGCGCGCTGGCCGAGGAGCAGACCGGCTATCCCGACTTCCGCAGCAAGAACTACATCTCGGCCTACGGCGAGGGCTGGGCGCTGTACTGCGAGAAGCTCGGCCAGGAAATGGGCATCTACCACACGCCCTACGAGGAGTTTGGCCGCCAGACCTACGAGATGTGGCGTGCGGCGCGACTGGTGATCGACACCGGCGTGCACCACAAGGGCTGGACCCGCAAGCAGGCGATCGATTACCTGGCCTCGCACACCGCACTGTCGCTGCACGAGGTCGAGACCGAGGTCGACCGCTACATTTCCTGGCCCGGGCAGGCGCTCAGCTACAAGCTCGGCGAGATCAAGATCGTCGAGCTGCGCGCGCGGGCCGAACGCGAACTCGGCCCGAAGTTCGACCTGCGCGCATTCCACGACCACGTGCTCGCGCTGGGTTCGGTGCCGCTGCCAGTGCTGGAACAGCAGGTCGACGCCTGGATCGCCGCGGCCAAGGCCGCACCGGCGCAGGCCGCGGGCAAGGCCTG
>QUBV01000020.1 GCA_014338185.1 Lysobacterales bacterium
GCATGGCCTCGCGCAGCGCCTGCGCGTGCGCGGCGCCGGGCGCGGCCCGGCAACGCGCGTAGGCCAGCTGCACGGCCTCGGCCGCGGCGGCGCTGCGCTCGCTGCCGACATCCCGCGGGCGCAGCGCGCGCACGGCTTCGAGCATCGCGATGGCCTCGTCCCACCTTTCCCGCGCGATGCGGATGCGGGCGCGGTCGGCGTGCGCACTGAGCCGGCGTGGCTGGCGCTCGCCGCCGAGGTAGCCATGGATGGATTCGGCTTCCTGCAGCGCCGCTTCGGCCTCGTCCCAGCGCTGCTGCAGCAGGAGCGCCTGCGCCTGCGCCGACAGCAGCTCGGCCAACACCGAATCGTGCCGATCCAGCTCGCGCCGGGCGCGCTCGATCGCCTGCCGATACAGCGCCAGCGCCTCGTCGAGGCGATCCAGCTCGCGCAGCGCCGAGGCTTCCACGCGCTGCAGGTTGAGCGCGGTGGAGACGCGCTCGGGCTTGAGCTGGGCCACCTGCGCACGGCCTTCGCGCGCATGTTCGAGCGCCTGCGCCGGCTGGCCATCGTACAGCGTGAACGAGGCCAGGTTGCCCAGCGCGGAGGCGTAGTAGCGCCGCCCCTCGGGCAGGCGCGCGCGCAGCATCGAAGCCGCTTGCCGCAGGGTATCCACCGCGGCCTCGCGTTCGCCGTTCATGCGCTGGTACAGCGCGAGCATCGCCAGCAGATGGCCGCGATCGGTGCTGTCGTGGTCGCCGATGGCGTCACGCACCGCCAGTGCCTGGCGCTCGAAATCCAGCGCCTGGTCCAGCTTGCCTTGCTGATAGGCCACGGAGGCGCGGTCGTTGAGCGTGCTGGTGAGATCGCCGGCGGGAGGCGTGGGCAGCGTGCGCCACAGCGCAATCGCCCGGTCGTACATCGTCGCGGCCTCGTCGAGCAGCCGCTGGCGCAGCATCAGACCGCCAGCGACCGAGTACATCGTGGCGCGCGCATCATCGGACATGGTCGCGGTGTCGCCTTCGCCCAGCCGCGCCACGCTCCGCTGCAGCAACTCGCGTGCGCTGAGCTTGCCCTCGCTCACCTCGTTGGGGGTCGCGCTTGCGAACAGTTCGGTGAGGTAGTGCGCCACCGCGCGGGCCTTGTCGCGCTCGAGCGTGAGCGCGGCCAGTTCCTGGCGCGAACGCGCGCGGTCGTACAGCACAAAGCCGACGCCGCCGGCCAGCGCCGCGCCCAGCAGCAGCAACCATGGCCAGCGCCGTCGCACGAAGGTACGCAGGCGATAGCCGCGCTCGCCGCGACGCGCCTCCACCGGCTCGTGCGCGAGCCAGCGCTCGAGGTCGTCGGCCAGCGCATCGGCACCGGGATAGCGTGCCTCGGGTTGCTTGCGCAGTGCCTTGAGCACGATCGCATCGAGGTTGGCGTCGAGCCCGGCCACCCGGCCGCACGCGGACGGTGGCAGTGGCTCGTGGTGGAGGATCGCCGCGACCAGCGCGGCCGCCTCATACGCGTCACCGTAGGGCGAGGCCTCCGCCACCGATTCGTACAACAGCACGCCCAGCGCGTACACGTCGCCGCCCACGCCCACCTCGCCTACGGCGCCGGACACCTGCTCTGGCGCGGCGTAGCGCAGAGTCATCTGGCTGCTGCCGGTGGTGGTGATCGCATCCTCGGCCAGCAGCCGCGCCACGCCGAAATCGAGCAGCTGCGGCTCATCGTTGCGATCGACCAGGATGTTGGCCGGCTTGAGATCACGGTGCACCACGAGGCAACGATGGGCATGGGCCACCGCGCGCGCGACCTTGACCAGCAGGCGCACGCGCTCGGCCAGGTTCGGCTGCCGCTGGGCGATGTGGCGATCGAGCCGCTCACCATCGACATAGGCGGTGGCGAACCAGGGCGCGCCGTCGGCGTCGGTGCCGCCGTCGAGCAACTGCGCGATGTGTGGATGGCGCAGGCCCGCAACGATGCGCCGTTCGCGCTCGAAGCGGCGGCCGTCCTCGGCGGTCCAGGTCGCGTGCACGATCTGCTTGATCGCGACCTGCTGCACGGCATCGCCGAGTGTGCGCTCGGCCAGCCACACCCGGCCCATGCCGCCACGGCCCAGTTCGCGCAGCACCCGGTACTGCGCAAGCCGCGGTGCGACGCCGGTGCGCGCCGGTGTGTCGAGCAACGGCGACGCCTGCGCCGCGGCCTCGAGCTGGGCGCGCAGCGCCGCCGCCAGTTCCGGATCGGCCTGTTCCCACTGCGCCAGCCGCGCGGCGCGTGCCGCATCGTCCAGGTCCAGCAATTCCAGATAGGCGTCCTTGCGGCGCTGGTAGTTGCTGTCGGTCATGGCCGGCTTCACCTGCAGGGCGCGCCATTGTGCCAACACCGGGTTTGGCGGTCATCGCCGTGGAGCGCGGCAGTGCATGCGCCGGCTGCCGGCCCGGGTTCGTACAGGCGCACACAAGGCCGCGATGGTGCGCGCCGATCCGCCCTCGTGCCGACGCCATCATCCACCATCGGCAACCCGCTCCATGCGCCTGCGCGCACAGGTGCCTGCGGATTCGGCGTGCGGTCCGCGGCCGCGACCAGGGTCTTGCACATGACGGGCTCCACGGGCAGGCATGTCCGGCAGTACGCAGTCAGGCGCGCGATCCGTCGTCGCGACCGCGCGCGGAGGAAGTGGCGCCGAATCACGTACAGCCCATGAGCGCGGCATCCTCCGCGATCTGGAGCAAATGATGAATCCCTTGCACCGTTGCACCTTGCTGATTGCACTCGGCCTCGCCGGCCCCGCACTTGCGCAGACCGTCGTGCTGCGCGATAGCTTCGCCGATCCATCGAGCGGCTGGCCCAACGCGGGCGCCACCCATGCGCGCGATGCCGGCATGGCCGTCTACACCGACAGCGGCAGCTACCAGCTGACGCCGGTGAAGGACAACACCTTCGGCCTGATCCCGGCGCCACGCCAAGCCGCCGGCGGGGACGTGCGCCTCCGCAGCGACCTGTTCCTGTACGCGGGATTGGGCGCGGGCGCGGGCGGCGTCGCCTGCCGCATCCAGGACCTGGACAACTTCTACGCATTCCTCGTGCGCGGCGACGCCACCGCGCTCATCGTGAAGGTGCGCAACGGCAAGCCGACGCCGCTGGCCAAGGGGCAGGTCAAGAGCGTGATGGCAGGCACCGTCGACACGCAGCTGAGCGCGGAATGCCGCGGCGACACCCTGCGCCTGTCGCTGCGCGACGGCGACAGCATCAACGCGCGCGACGACGAACTGCACGGCGGCCGGGCCGGCCTGTTCGTGGTCGGCGAGAAGCTCGCCGGCACCAGCGCCACTTTCGACAACTTCGAACTGACGGGCCTGGGAGCCGCCGCGCCCGCCAGCGGCAGTCCCTGACGCCGAAACAATCCGCCGCGTGGCGCGGAAACACCGCACCTTCGGTGCACGCCCGCGAGCGGCGCGGCCGGAGGACTGCGCCTGACGGTCACCGGCGCTCAGGACAGCAGGTGCTGCTTGAGCCAGGCGCTTGCATGCGCCCACTCGCGATTCACCGCTGAGGGGTGGATGTCGAGCGCCTGCGCGGTTTCGTCGATCGTGAAGCCGGCGAACACGCGCAGTTCGACCACGGCCGCGGCGCGCGGATCGAGCCGGGCCAGCGTCGCCAGCGCATCGTCCAGCGCGATGAGTTCGCCCGGGTGGGCGCTGAGTGCGGCGTCGTGGCCCTGCAGCGGCACGGGGGCCTCGCCCGCGCCGCGCTTTTCGGCCAGCTTGCGCCGTGCGCGATCGACCAAGACCTGGCGCATCGCGCGCGCAACGATGCGCGCGAAATGCGTACGGTCGTCGACCTGCGGCGGGTTCGCCGCCACCGTGAGCTTGATCAGCGCATCGTTGAGCAATGCGGTCGGCTGCAAGGTGTCGTGGCCGGACTCACTGCGCAGCACCACCGCCGCCAGGCGCTTGAGCTCGGCGTACAGGCACGTGAACACGCGATCGCGGGCGGCGGCGTCGCCGTCCCGCCAGGCGTGGATCCACTCCGTGATGTCATCGGCACCGGACTGCATCGCGCAAGCATACGCGATGGCGTGCCGCCTCCCCCGTCACCGGCGCCAGGATGCGCCGCACACGAGGCCAAAGGCCGCCGCCACCACCGCACCCAGCGCGGCGCCCACCCCAACCTGCATCGGCCGCAGGTGCGTGGAGCCCGCCCACTGCAACAGCAGCACGAAGCACAGCGCGCCCGTGGGCATGCCGGCAACGATGAGTGCGGGCAGCGTCATGCGTCGCCAACGCCGCAACAGCCATGCGCAGGGCAGCCCGAGCAGCCACATGCCGGCGTAGGCGACGGGCAGCCCGATCACGAGCACATACGCGCCGACCTCCACCACCGAATTGAAGGTGATGCGCTCGCCGGCCGCGAGCCCCATGACGGCCAAGCCCAGCAGCAGCGCCATTGGCGCCACGAGCGGCGCGACCAGCGCGCCCAGCCACAACGGTCGGGGCGCGGTCCCGCCGCGCGCTTCGACGCCGGTCATGGTCCAGCCACCGGGGACGGCTGGAGTGCTTGGACGGGCATGCGCCGCGGCAGCGCGCCGGTCACGGCGGCAGGTCGCGCCGCCACGCCCATCATCCCGATCGGCTGGGCCGGCTTGCGGGTCGCTCGACTCCGGATATCCATGCTGTTGTCCGCGGTGTTTGCTGCGCAGTACGCGCTTGCGGGCGGTTTCCTCCGGGCCGCGCCCCGCGCCGGCCGGTTGCGCGCCGCCGCCGGTTGACGCCGGCGCGCGGACTGCGGATGCTGCGAACCGCCATCCACGATGGACCCACGATCATGACGCTTGCCCTGTTTCGCCTGGCGCTGGCCTGGACCGTCGCCTTCAGCGTTGCCACCAGCACCCTCGCGGCGCCGCCCGTACCGA
The DNA here is from genome assembly GCA_014338185.1 of Lysobacterales bacterium. Classification (GTDB taxonomy): domain Bacteria; phylum Pseudomonadota; class Gammaproteobacteria; order Xanthomonadales; family Rhodanobacteraceae; genus Dokdonella_A. The sequence goes on from QUBV01000020.1 coordinate 4,883, forward strand.
CGGGCAATCCCACGCTGCTGATGATGCCGGACTCGATCAACAACCGGATCGTGCTGTTCAATCTCACCGACGGCTCCGTCGCCGACCCGGACTACTTCGCGCTGCAAGATGGCAGGCCGATCCATGCCCTGCAGGTCGGCTACGAGATCTGGGTGTCCGAGCAGCTCGGCGACCGCATCAGCCGCTGGAGCCTGGATGGCGCCTATCTCGGCGCGATCGGCGGCGTCGCCGGTGGCCTCGACAACGTGCGCGGCATGGGCTTCGGCCTCGATCGCGTGCTGCTGGCCAACGCCGGTACCGACCATGGCGCGCCGGGTTCGGCGATCGTGAAGATCACCTACGACGGCGTCCTCGACGGCTCGATCGCGGTCGGCGCGGTTTCGTCGGGGCCTTTCGGGCTACTCTCGATCGGCACCGGCTATCTCGTCTCGTCGAGCGCAGCGAACGACGACATCCACCGCTTCGACCTCCAGTTCGCGCCGGCCGGGACCTTCCACAACTCGGCCCAGCTCGACTTCGCCGAACAGATGGCGCGCATGCCTGGCGACGGAGTCCTCGTCGCCGGCTTCAGCTCGGGCAACCTCTTGCACCTCGACAGCAGCGGTGGCGTGGTCAGTTCGATCGTCGCCCCTGGCGCACGCGGCGTCGCCGTGCTCGGCAACGGCAACCTCCTGTGGACCAACTCGTCCGGTGCCCACGTCTACGACGTCGCCACGCAAACCAGCACCCAGGTCTACAACGGCGAAGGTCGCTACCTCGACCTGTTCATGTACGTGGACGAGACGATCTTCAGGAACGGCTTCGATCCGATAGTCATCACCCATTGAGCGTGCAGGCCGCGCGCATGCGGCCGGACCGGACCGGCAGCGGCCCCGCGCGAGCGATTCCGGTCGCAGGGCCGGATGCACGGACACGACTCGCGGCCGGGCGGGTCCGCCTCGATCATCCCCGGGCAGGCGCATGGTCACGGCGAACGCGAGGACTCCGCGCAGCCGCAACGCGGGCGGAAAGCCCACGCCCCGCATGCGGTGTCGGCGCAGTCTGGCACGGCCCGGATCGTCGATGCGGGCGCCCCGGCCGCCGGATGGGTCGGCGGATGAGTGCGGCTCTTGCCAAGTGCAGCGGGATCGGCAACCGTTGGCGGTTTCCCGCCGTCGACCACACGCCATGCACGCTCGCACCACCGCCCCACCCCGCGCCCGGGCCCACCCATGACCCGCGTCCGCATCGCGCTCGTGAGCGTCGCGGCCGCCCGCGCGCTCGATGATGACCTCGCACCGCTGCTGGCCGCGCTCGATGGCGCCGGCGCGCACGCTGAGGTGGTGGACTGGGACGATGCCACGGCCGACTGGGCCGCATTCGACCTGGTGGTGCTGCGCTCACCGTGGGACTACGTCGATCGCCTGGAGGCGTTCCTGGCCTGGGCCACGCGCGTGGCCGCGCGCACGCGGCTGCTGAACCCGTTGCCGGTGCTGCGCTGGAACACCGACAAGCACTACCTCGCCGACCTCGAACGCGCGGGCATCGACATCGTGCCCAGCCAGTTCGTCGAGCCGGGCGAGGATGCCGCGCTGGCGCTGGCGCAGTTTCGTGAGCGCCACCCCGCGGCCGCGGAGCTGGTGATCAAGCCCGCAGTCGGCGCCGGCTCGCGCGATGCGCAGCGCCACGACCGCGCGGCCGCTGCCACCGCCCACGCCCATCTCGCGCGCCTGCTCGCGGCAGGACGCAGCGTGCTGCTGCAACCCTACCTGGAACGCGTCGACAGCCACGGCGAAACCGCACTGATCCATTTCGACGGCCAGTTCAGCCACGCGATCTGCAAGGGACCTCTGCTGCTGCGCGGCGATGGTCCGACCCAGGCGCTGTTCGCACCCGAACGGATCTCACCACGCCAGGCCAGCGCCGCCGAACGCGCGCTGGCCATGCGTGCGCTCGCGGCGATCCCGTTCGCCGGTCCACCCGCCTACGCACGCGTGGATCTCATCCACGATGCCGACGGCAGGCCGCGCCTGCTGGAACTGGAACTGGCCGAGCCGTCGTTGTTCTTCGCCCATGGCCCGGGCAGCGCGGCCCGCTTCGCGCAGGTGCTGCATGCGCACGCCGACCGTGCGCCCGCGCCGTCACGCCGCTGACGCCTGCCCACGCCCGGTCGCAATGCGGCCGGGCATGGATGCCACGCTCGCGATTCAGTCGAAACCGTCGGCAAACACCACGTCGCCCAGGCCGATCACCGGCGCCGGCGTCGAGCGGTAGCCGAGGCGGCCATCGCCGAGTTGACCGAAGGTGTCGTCGCCCCAGCACTTGAGCTCGCCCGCGGCGACGATTGCGCATTGGTGCTGGGCTACCGCGCCGGTGGACAGGCCGGTGGCACCGCTGATGTCCAGCGTGGCGACCGCGGTGTTGCTGTTGTCGGAACCGCCATTGCCCAGCTGGCCATAGACGTTGCCGCCCCAGCAGCGCACCGCGCCCCCCACGACCACGGCACAGCCGTGAGAGCCTCCCGCCGCCAACGCGCTCGCGCCGCTGACCCCGACCACCGCGACCGGGCTCCAGCGCTCGATATTGGAGCCGTCACCGAGCTGGCCGTCATAATTGGCACCCCAACATTTGACGTCGCCGCCCGCCATGAGCGCGCAGGCGTGCTCCATGCCCAGCGTGATCGCGATGGCGTCACTGATGCCAGGCACCGGTGCCGGCACGGCGCGGGGTGTCGCGGTGCCATCCCCCAGCTGGCCGGCATAGTTGCTGCCCCAGCACTGCACCGTGCCATCGCTGATCAAGGCACAGGTGAACGACCAGCCCGCCGCCAGCGCGGTGGCGCCACTGAGGCCAACCACGTCCACCGCAAACGGACTGCCCACAGTGGACCCGTTGCCCAGCTGGCCATCAAAGTTCCTGCCCCAGCACTTGACCGCACCGGCGCCCACCAATATGCAGGTATATCCCGCACCCGCGGCCACCGCGGTCGCACCCACCACGCCCACCACATCGACCGGCGACGCCCGGGTATCGGTCGTGGCGTCACCGAGCTCGCCCGAGCCGTTGAAGCCCCAGCAACGGACCATACCACTTGCGAGCACGGCACAGTTGTGCGATTCGCCAACCGCGAGCGCGCTCGCCGTGTCCACGCCAACCACGTCCACGGGCACGAGGCTGTCCTGGCTGTTGCCATCGCCCAGTTGTCCCATCGCACCGGTTCCCCAGCATTGAACGCCACCTGCCGACAGGGCGCAGGTGTGGCCGAACCCGGACCCGACCGCGGTGGCTGCACCGATGCCTGCGACGGCGACCGGTGACGTGGAAACCCCGAGCAGGCCGGAACCCAGCTGTCCGAAGGTGTTGTTGCCCCAGCAGCGCACCTCGCCGCCGGCGAGGGCCGCGCAGGTATGCTGATCCCCGAGGGCCACCGCGCTCGCACCGCCGATGCCAGGAACCGCCACCGGCACCGGACTGGACGGGATCGTGTCCCTGCCCAACTGCCCTTGGCCGTTCATACCCCAGCACTGGACCCCGTCACCGCCCAGCACCGCACAGGTGTGCTGGTAGCCGCCCGACAGCGCCGTCGCGTGGGCAATTCCAACGACAGCCTGCGGCGTCAGGCGGGTCAAGTAGTCGCCGGACCCCAGCTGTCCCCCCGTGTTGCTGCCCCAGCATTGGATCCCACCACCCGCCCCGATCGCGCAGCTGTGGATCCAACCCGCAGCCAACGCCGTGGCGTCGCTGATCCCGACCACGTCGACCGCGACCAGGCGCGTGGTCATGGTGCCATCACCGAGCTGGCCGAATGCGTTGAGACCCCAGCACTTGATCGCGCCCGTGGTCAGGAGCGCACAGGTGTGCACCAGTCCTGCAGACAACGCGGTGGCGCCACTGACGCCCGTGACATCCACCGGCACCGGACTGCCCACGGTGCTGCCATTGCCCAGCGTGCCGTAGACGTTCTGGCCCCAGCACTTGACTGCACCACCTGCCACCAGCGCACAGGTGTGGCTGACACCCGCAGTTACGGCGATGGCGCCGGTCACGCCCACCACATCGACCGCAAACTGCCGGGGCGTGGTGGTGCCATCGCCCAGTTCACCGTCGAAGTTGCTGCCCCAGCACTTGACCGCGCCCCCATCAACCACCGCGCAGGCGTGCTCACCACCCGTCGCAATCGAGGTCACGCCACTCACGCCCACCACATCCACCGGACTGCTACTGAGGGTGGTGGTGCCGTCACCGAGCTGACCGCGGTGGTTGCCACCCCAGCACTTGACGTGGGCCGAAGGCGTGACCGTGCAAACGAATTGCCACCCCGAGCTCAGTTGCTCCGGACCGGTGGCGAGGGCCTGGGCGGTGACGCCCCAGCCGCAACCCACGAACAGCAAGGCAAACACCACCAGGCGGCGTGCCAGCGAGCAGGATGGATATCTGGATGGATCGGACATGGGTATTGCTCCTTGATGAGGGCACGGCAGTGCTCGCGCTGCCGAACCGTTGCGGTGGATCGGGATGAGTCCATGGGCGCGCAGGCAGGCCGCGGGACTTGGCCCGTGGCCCGCCACCGCAGCGTCGGTTGGCCTAGTCGAAGCCATCGGCGAACACCACGTCGCCGAGGCCGACCACGACCACGGGGGTGAGGCTGAAGCCCACCTGGCCATTGCCGAGTTGTCCGGAGTAGCCATCACCCCAGCACTTGAGTGCGCCTGCGGCGACGATGGCGCATTGATGCTGGGCCGCCGCACCCGTGGACAGCGCGCTCACGCCACCGACGCCCAGCGTGGCGACCGCAGTGTTGCGGCTCACGAAGCTGCCGTCGCCGAGCTGGCCATAGGCGTTTTCGCCCCAGCACTTGACCGTGCCTGCGGCGACGATGGCGCAGCTGTGCCACGCACCTGCCACCACCGCGCTCGCACCACCGGCGCCGATCACGTCGACCGGGCTCGTGCCGTCGGTGAACGAACCATCGCCGAGCTGGCCCGCGGCGTTGTAGCCCCAGCACTTGAGGGCGCCGCCCGTGACTACGGCGCAGGCATGCGCGTAGCCGGCGGCGATCGAGATGGCGCCACTGATGCCGCTCACCGGAGCCGGCAGGTGATGATCGACGGTGGTGCCATCACCGAGCTGGCCGTTGGAATTGACTCCCCAGCATTGCACCGCGCCGCCGGCGAGCAGCGCGCAGCTGTGGCCGACGCCGGCGGCCACGGCGGTGGCACCGGTGATGCCGACCACGTCCACCGCCACCGCACTGGCGTTGGTGCTGCCATCGCCCAGCTGTCCGAAGCTGTTGTCGCCCCAGCACTGGATGGCGCCAGCGGCCACCACCGCGCAGGTGTGGTTGATGCCGGCGACGATCGCGGTCGCGCCCGTGACACCCACCACGTCCACCGGCGACGACCGGCTGTCGGTGGTGCCGTCGCCAAGCTGTCCGTAGAAGTTGTCGCCCCAGCACTTGACCGTGCCATCGGCGATCAGGGCGCAGCTGTGGCCAGGACCCGTCACCACGACCGTCGCGCTGTGGATGCCCAGTGCCTCGACCGGTACGAGGCTGCTGTCGGTGGTGCCGTTGCCGAGCTGTCCCTGCATGCCCGCTCCCCAGCACTTGACCGCACCGCCCACCACGCTGCAGGTGTGGAATCCGCCGGTCGCGACCGACGTCGCCGCGTCGATGCCTTCCACATCCACCGCCTCAGCGTAGGTGGCGCCGATACCATTGCCCAGTTGGCCATCGTTGTTGTCACCCCAGCAGCGCACCACACCACCGGCGGCGCGCGCACAGGTGTGCATGTCGCCAACGGCCAATGCGTCGGCGCCGCTGATGCCGGCCACGTCCACCGGCAGCGGACTGTCGGTGACCGTGCCATCACCCAGCTGGCCGGTCGCGTTGTAGCCCCAGCACTTGATCGCGCCACCCGCCACCACGGCGCAGGTGTGCGACAGGTCGGCCGCGATGGTGCTGGCACCGGTGATCCCGGCCACCGTGACGGGCGTGGCGCGGTCGGTGTAGGTGCCATCACCGAGTTGGCCATCGAAGTTGAGACCCCAGCAGCGGATCGCACCGCCCGCGACGATCGCGCAGGTGTGCATGGCACCGGCGAACAGCGCGGTGGCGCCACTCACTCCCACCACGTCCACTGCGGTCGGGCTGCTGGTGGTGGTGCCGTCGCCGAGTTGGCCGAAGGTGTTGGCACCCCAGCACTGCACGCTGCCTGCCGCGAGCAGCACGCAGGTGTGCATCGCACCCGCGGCCACCGCGACCACGCCGCTGACCCCGATCACGTCGACCGCGACCGGACTGTCCGTGTTGCTGCCGTCGCCGAGTTGGCCTTGGCTGTTGCCACCCCAGCACTTGATCGTGCCGCCGGTCATGAGCGCACAACTGTGATAATCACCGCCCGTCACCGCTGTGGCGCCGGTGACGCCGAGCACATCCACCGCAAGCAACCTGCCGGTGGTGGTGCCATCACCCAACTGACCCATCAGATTGCCGCCCCAGCACTTGACCGCGCCGCCGCCGACCACGGCGCAGGTATGCTCCACGCCGGTCGCGAGCGCAGTCGCGCCACTGACGCCGACCACATCCACCGCCACCGTGCGGCGCTGGCTGCCGCCATCACCGAGTTGGCCCATGAGGTTGGCGCCCCAGCACTTGACCGTGGCCGCAGGCGTGATGGCGCAGTTGTGCCACCCGCCCGCATCCAGCTGGAGCGGACCGGCGGCACGTGCGGTGTTGATCCAGCTGCCACACCAGGCAAGCAGCATGAGCAGCAGCACGCGGCGAGCAAGCGCGCAGGGGAAACCTCGGGATGGACGGGACATGGGGTCGAACTCCTGGATGAGGGCACGGCAGTGCTCGCGCTGCCGCGCCTGTGGTTGCGTGAACACGGATGGCGTCGATCGCACGCGCGGGCGTGGCTACGCGCTGCACCGCGCGCACTGCGCCTGTGGTGGCCGCATCACCGCTGCCGCGCCCGGGGTGGGGCCACGGGTGATGGCGCGCGCCGAACCGGACGCCAGTGGCCGCACGCGGTCGCACTGCGCGTACGCGCCATTCGCGCACGCACCCGGGTGCGCGCGCAGCGGGAACCGCGATGCCTGCCTGGCGTTCGACCGGCGCCGGCCCGGTCTCGGGCCCGGACGCCCTGCACGGGCTCAGTCGATGCTGGCGCGGTACGACGGGGTGCTGCTCCAGCAGTTGCCCGTAGCGTCGTCGATGGCGACCCAGAAGCGCGTGGCGGTGCCGAGGCTGCCGGCTGCGTAGTAGCTCCAGCCGCCGCCACCATCGTGGTGCTCGGCCATGCGCCAACCCGCGCCGAACTCGGCCACGCACTGCGCATCGGCCTGGCTCGACGAGGTGAGTGCATCGCCGCGTACCGGTTGGGACAAGGCCACGCGGCCATGCGCCCAGCCGCGATGGAGATTCGTCGCGCCCTTGAGCGCCGGTGGCAGTGGCCAACGGTCGTCCGCCACACACAACACCGGCAGAGCCGCGCTGCACGCCGTATCGCCCTGGTACGCGTCGCAACTGGCGCCACCGATGCGCGGCTGACCGTGGCAACTCACGAGCACGATGCCCGATTGCCGCACCGGCGGCTCGCTCACGCCCCAGGTCATGCCCTTCTTGCCGGGAACAGGGGCGGGCGCCTCGACCGCGAGCTTGACGGTCGGCATCACCGCCGACCACGCCAACAGCACACTGAGCAAAATCGATTGCATGACTTGCACCTCGCCGCAGGAGTGGGAGCGTCACTGCAACGCTGCACCCCCGCGCCCGGGGTTGCGGCCACGCCGTGTCATGGCGCGGCGCGCGCGGCGATGATCGTGCCCGCGGGAACGCCATCGTCACTCAGGCGCGGCGCGCATCGCCACCGATGCGCTCGCGCACGGCATCGGCGGCTGCACGGGTGGCGACGATGCCGGCCATCGCCGCGGCCACGCCATGGCGCGGGCCACCGGCGCGTTCGAGATACTTGGGCAGGTCATCGAGCACATCCACGCGCCGCTGCGCGTAGTGCAGGTGCATGACCGGCGCATACAGCGCCGGCACGCTGCCCTGGCAGGCGTGCTCCAGCAGTGCGTGCGGCACCGCGCGCATCCCCAGCGCATTGACCAGGAACATCACGTCGCCGCACCCAGTGCAGAAGTGACGTGACATCTGCTGCGTGGCATGCAGGTACTCGCCCAGCGGGCGCGAATTGGGCGCCACGCCCAGATCGCCGCTGCGCCAGGTCGAGGTCGCCACCACACTCGCACCGGTCAATTCGCGGCAGCCCTGGCAATGGCAGTACGCATGCATGAGCGGATTGCCGGTGGCGAGGATGCGACTGGCTCCGCAATGGCAGGACAGCGACATGGGCATGGCGAGCGACCCCTGGATGGCCAAGGCCGCAGTGTCGCGCCGTGGCGGCGCCGGGGCATCCACACATTTGTGGAGCACGGGCCTGGCTCCGGATGAACGGCAGGAGTTCACCACGCGGACGGTATGGACCGGCGCGACCGCGACCCAACCGCGCGCGGCTCGGTCCGGACTTGACCCCGGTCAGGGCGCGCCAGTCCCGGAACGGCCACGCTGCCCATACGCAGCGGGTTGCAGGGGACGCGCGGCGCGATCACAAGGCATGCGTCGCACGATGCGGGCGCCACCAACGCGCAGCCGGGTTTGCCGGCGGCGCGGCCTGGCTGCCGCATGTGCCTCCCCAGCCACCGGCTGTGTTGCACCGCGGGCCGCGGCCTGCGTCCGTCATCGCTGCCAACAGGGGAACACCATGATCCGCCATTCCATGTATTGCGCCATCGCGCTGGCACTGCCTTTGGCGATGCCCGCAACCGTCCTTGCCGACACCTGCCACGTCACCACCGCCGGCGATTCCGGCAACAGCGGCGCCGATTGGTCAGCGCCGCTGGACCTGCAGTCGGCGCTTGCCCTTTCCACGTGCAGCGAAATCTGGGTCGCTGCGGGCGTGTACACGCCGACGACCATTCCGGGAGCCACCAACGTGAGTTTCCGAATCGACCGCGAGGTGGCGATCTATGGCGGCTTCGCCGGCACCGAAACCGCGCGCGACGAGCGCGATCCGCGCAGCCACGTCACGGTGCTGTCGGGCGACATCGACAACGACGACGTCAACGACGATGGCAACGGCATCGCCGAGAGCTACTCCGACATCACCGGCAGCAACAGCAACCACGTGGTGTACCTGGACGGCGCCACGCTCCAGCCCATCACGGCGGCCACGGTGCTCGACGGCTTCACCATCACCGCGGGCTATGCCGACGGCGGAGCACAGTACGACTCCGGCGCGGGGCTGTACTGCCTGGGTACCGGTACCGCCGGCGCAGGCTGTACGCCGACGCTGGCGCAACTGGTGTTCAGCGGCAATCGCGCCGTGTCGTCCGGTGGCGCGGTGTTCAACGACGGCAGCGCTGGCGGCAACGCCAGCCCCACGTTCCGTAACGTGGATTTCCACGGCAACTTCGCCAGCCACGGCGGCGCGATGTACAACTTGGGCGAAGCCGGCAACAGCAGCCCGCTGCTCGACAGCGTGACCCTGCACGGCAACCGCGCGAACTTCAATGGCGCGGCAATCTACAACTACGGCGCGTCCAGCGGGCAGGCCAGCCCGACCCTGGTCAATGTCACCATCAACGACAACCACGGCCAATCCGGAGGCGGGCTGCTGAACTACTGCGGCAGCAGCGGCGCGAGCAGCCCGACGCTGACCAACGTCACGATCGTCGGCAACTTCGCCACGGTCGCGGGTGGCGGCTTGCGCAACTGGAGTTCGGGCGCGGGCTGCGTCGTGACACCGACGCTTCACAACGTGATCCTGTGGGGCAACATGCACCTGCAGATGTACAGCGAAAACGCCGTGCCCGTGGTGGGTCACAGCATCATCCAGGGTTCGGGCGGCAGCGGTGGCGCATGGGATGCCAACCTCGGCACCGACGCGGGCGGCAACCTCGACGCCGACCCCTTGCTCGGGCCGCTGCAGGACAACGGCGGCGGCCTGCCGACGCTGCTGCCCGGCGAACTGGGCAGCGCGATCGACAACGGCGATGCCAACGCGTGCCCGGCGCTCGACCAGCGCGGCATCGCGCGCCCGCAGGGCGCGGGCTGCGACATCGGCGCGGTCGAGGTGGTCCCCGACCGGATCTTCAGCGACGGCTTCGACGAATTGCCGTGATCGCATGAACGCAGCGCCGCCGGGCCGAAGCGTATCGGCGGCGGCGCTGCAGCGACCTGCCCGAGGCGCCGCACCAGTTCCGGCAGGTGGCAGGTCGGCACCGCAGGGAACGCGTGGTGCTCGGCATGATGGAACATGCCCAGCGTGAGCCGCGCCAAAGCGCGCGAACGCGTGCTCGCGGCTGCACCGTGCGCGGCGTGCCCATCGCCGTGATGCACCATCCACGCACCGGGCAGCGCCGCCAGCAGGTTGGCAAGGTAGAACCAGGCGACCACGCGCTGCCATGCCGTGGCGTCGCTGCTCCAGATCCAGCCGTGCAGCAGCGCCACCAGCACGAGTTCGCCGCCGATCCAGCAGCGCAGCCGCAGCGACGCGCGCCGCCAGCCCGCGCGATGCACCGCGAACGGGTACAGCGGCGCGTGCAGCAATGCGCTCCACAGGCCGCGCCGCGCGATCGCGCCTTCGACGTCGTCGGCGGCCAGGCAGGCGCGGTGATGGTGCCGATGGGTCACCGCGATCGTGTGCAGCGCGCCGCCCAGCAGCAGGCTGAGCAGGCCGAGCACCACGTCATTGGCGCGGCCGCGCAGGCCGATCGCGTGATGGATCGCGCCGTGGGTGACGCGCAGGCTCGCGAGGAAGGTCGCGGCGCAGGCCAGCGCCGTGGCGGCGTGCTGCGCATGCCGCGCCGCGAGCGGGGCCAGCGCGAGAGCCACGACCGGCAGCGCCAGTTCGCGCAGCGTCTCGCGACGGCTCATCGCGACGAGGTCGCGCCATGGCACCTGGGCGCGCCGCGGCTCAGCCATCGGCGTGGCCCTCGCGCCGGCGCCGGCGCAGGCCGGGTCGATGGGCGGTGAACCACAGGTAGATGCGCTCGAAGCAGCGCCTGGCGCGCGCATGGCGGCGCAGGGCGCGGGCCAGGTGATGCAACAGCGGCAGGCGCTCCCACAGCACCAGATGGGCCGCCAGCCCGACCTGCAGCGCGCCGCTGGCGTCGCGCACGTGCAGCAGCGCCAGCGCCGCGGCCAGATCGAAACCCTCACCGCGCAGCACCGCGGGACCGTCTGCCAGATTGCGCCAGCACACCGCAGCGGGCGCCACCAGGCGCCGATACAGCGCCACCTCGCGCCCGCACAGCGGACACTGACCGTCGTAGTACACCGTGATCGCCGCCATCCCCGCCTCCATCGTTGCCACCACGGCAGCATCGGGGCGGCGCGCGGCGCGCGCTTCCGCTTGGATCAAGGCGGAACAGGTCGGGGCCGGCGTGCTGGTCGATCAAGCACTTGCGCACTTGCGCCTTGATCAATCCGGAACCTTCAGGTCGGTTTCCGATCGGCTGCGCCGGCCTGATCGCGCCGGTAGCGACCCGGGACCTGGCCGGTGATCTCGCGGAAGGCGGCGTAGAAGGTCGACTGCGAGGTGAAGCCGACCGCGAGGCCGACCGACAGCACCGAGGCGGTCGGCTCGTCCAGCAGCATGCGCCGCGCGGCCTCGACCCGGTAGCCGCGCACGTAACGGGCGAAACCGTGGTCGAACTGCGTGTTGATGAGTTCGGACAACTGGTGCGGCGTGAGCCCGACGCGCGCGGCCAGCGCGGCCAGGCTCAGGTTCTCGTCGAGCCAGGCCTTGTCCTCCTCCATCACGCGGCGCAGGCGCAGGAGCGCCGCCTCGCGGTCGACGCGCGTGAGCGTGGACACCGCATACGCGGTCGCCACCGCCTCGGCCGCGCGTGCCGGCAGGTCCGGAAAGCGCAGCAGCAGGTACAGGGCCGCGAACAGGCCGGCGCCGATGAGGATCGCGTAGGTCACGCGAAACGCATGCAGGCCGATCCACGGCGAAGCCAGGCCGACCAGCAACACCAGCAGCGCGATGAGCGCGTGCGCGACGAACACACCGCGTTCGAGCCGGAAGCGCCGGCGCTGCGCACGCAGACGATGCGCAAGCACCGCGAGCCATGCCGCGCAGGCCACGCCACCGGCGAACGCGAGCGGCACGCCGATCGCGGCCGGCAGCACCCACGCCAATCCCACCGGCGCGAGCACGAGCACATGCCATGGGCGCTCGCTCTCGCGCGGCTGCAGGGCGCCGCGGAAGAACAGCAGGAACGCGGCCACCGCCACGTACAGGCCGGCCACGTAGGACGTCGATACCGGAACCTCGCCCGGCTGCAGCAAGGCGCGCCCATGCGCGAGCTGCAACGCCGCGAGCGTGGCCAGCAGCACCCAGCCGGCCACGCGCGCCAGCGGGGGCGGCTGCATGTCGGCGTACACGGTCGCGCCAGCCAGCGCGAGCAACACCGCCGCGCCCAGCGAAAACCCGACCATCAGCAGCGCCACCGATTCGATCATCGCGTCACCGGCCACCCGCGCAGGCACGCATCCTGCCACAGCGGCGCGGCCCGATTGGGAGGTTCGGCGCCGTCTTGCGTTATGGGGCCGGCCACGACCACTGGAATCACCATGCCCGCCCCCACCCGCAGCAAGACCCGGCGCCGCCTGCGGCGCACGCCACTGCATCTGGCCTTCACGGCCGCCTGTCTCGGCCTCATGGCCACCGGCATGGCGCAGGCCGCCCACATCGTCGTCACCAGTCCGGGCGACGGCGATCCCGCCGCACCGGGCACCTGCACGCTGCGCCAGGCGATCCTGTCGATGAATGCCGGCGCGGAAGTCGGCCAGTGCGTGCGTACCGGCGATGTGTTCGGCTACCGCGATCGCATCACCTTCGCCGCCTCCGCGGTCAACGTAGGGCCCACGCGCGGCGTGATCACGTTGACCGATTCCAGCGATACCACGGGCAATCTCGGCGGCACGCTGGTGGTCAACGCCGGCGACCTCGTGATCGACGCGCTGGCGTGGCGCGGCCCCGGGCTCTTCCAGTTTCCCGATGGCGTGACCATCCAGCGCGGCACCGACGCCAGTCATGCCTTCGGCATTCTCCGCAACATCGCGCCCGCCGGCAGCCGGCTCACACTCAAGGGCCTGGCCCTGCGCAACGGCCGCGCGCTGCCGCTGCTGTGCAACGGCCGCGGCGAAGGCGGCGGCATCTGTACGATCGCTGCTGACCTGCGGCTGCTCAGCAGCCGGGTCAGCGGCAACTCTGCCGCGTTGGGCGGAGGCGGCATCGCCGCCGTCAACGGCACGATCGCGCTGATGGACAGCCGGCTCGACGCCAACGTGGCCTATGCCGGTGGCGGCCTGCTGGCCCATGCGGCTGAGGTCACGGTGACGCGCAGCACCTTCGACGGCAATGGCGAGTACAACGTGTCGCACGGCGGCGCGATCCACGCCGAAGGGCCCTTGACCCTGGTCGCCAGCACGCTCAGCGGCAATCTGGGCAAGCGCGGCGCGGCGATCCACGCCAGCGGCAGCACCCTCGTGATCGACACCACCATGAACGGCAACGATGCCTACTACCACGGCGGCGGCCTCTATCTGGCTGCCGGCGCCGTGGCCACGCTGACCGGCAGCAGCTTTCACGGCAATACGGCCCGCTACAACGGTGGCGCGATCTACGTGGCGGGCACCCTGCAGGCGAGCAACTGCACGATCGCGGGCAATTCGGCCATGCGCAACGGCGCGGGCATCGTCGTGGTGCGCAGCGGCGTGCTGCAGCTGGATCACCTGACGGTGACCCGGAATGCCAGTTCCGTGCCGCATGGCACGGGCGGCGGCATTGGCCAGGTGAGCTGGCCCGACCCAGCGCCATGGACCGGCAGTGCCACGATCAACGCCTCGATCATCGCCGGCAACCAGCAGGGCACGGGAATCGACCTCAATCTGGGCAGCTCGTGGAGTGGCGCCTTCAACCTGATTTCCAGCCCGGACGTCCTGCTCGGCCCGCTGCAGGACAACGGCGGCGCCACGCCGACGATACTGCCTGAACCGGGCAGCGCCGCACTCGATGCGATCGCACCGCAGGACTGCACGCAGGCGCTCGACCAGCGCGGCGTCACGCGGCCGCAGGGCGCCGGCTGCGACGTCGGCGCGGTGGAAGTCGCGGTCGATGCGATCTTCGTCGACGGATTCGACGGCGACTGAGCTGGTCAACGACTGGACAATCCGGGCCGCAGCCGCGCCACACCGGCTTCTGCCCGCCTCGATCCAGAACTTTTCCACAGGCCTGTCCACGCCGGCTGTGGACAACCGCGCCCGTCGCCCGCGCTGCGACAGAGCCCACGGCTTTCCGCTAAAATCCCGCTTCTTTGCGCGGGCCGCAAGCGCACGCGCCTCCAGCAGCGAGGTTCCTGCCCCGATGAAGATACTGGTCGGCTACAAGCGCGTCGTCGATTTCAACGTGCGCATCCAGGTCAAGCCCGATGGCTCGGGCGTGGTCACCGATGGCGTCAAGCTGTCGGCCAACCCGTTCGACGACATCGCGCTGGAAGAAGCGCTGCGCCTGCGCGACAAGGGCGTGGCCAGCGAAGTGGTGCTCGTCACCATCGGCCCGGCCGATGCGCAGGCGCACATCCGCAACGGCCTGGCGATGGGCGCCAACCGCGCGATCCACGTGGTCACCGCCGAGGCGATCCAGCCGCTCACCGCCGCGCGCGTGTTGCGCCAGGTCATCGACAAGGAGCAGCCCGGCCTCGTGCTGCTGGGCAAGCAGGCGATCGACGACGACTGCAATCAGACCGGCCAGATGCTCGCGGCGCTGTGGGACCGGCCACAGGCCACGTTCGCCTCCAAGGTCGAAGTCAACGGCGCCAGCGCGCGCGTCACGCGCGAGATCGACGCCGGGCTGGAAACGATCGATGTCGACCTGCCCGCGGTCATCACCACCGACCTGCGCCTGAACGAGCCGCGCTTCATCAAGCTGCCCGACATCATGAAGGCCAAGTCCAAGCCGATCGAGACGATCGAGCTCGCGAGCCTCGGCGTGGCCTCGGGCGATCATCTCAAGACCACCCACTACGCGCCGCCGGCCAAGCGCAGCAAGGGGGTGATGGTGAAGGACGTGGCCGAACTGGTGGCCGCGCTCAAGGCAAAGGGGTTGGTGTGATGAGCAAGATCCTGATCGTTGCCGAACATCACGACGGCACACTCAATGCAAGCACCGCGCGCTGCGTGAGCTGCGCCAGGCAGATCGGCGCGCAGTCGATCGACGTGCTCGTGCTCGCGGCCGATGCCGCCGGCGTCGCCGTGCAGGCCGCGCAGATCGAGGGCGTGGGCCAGGTGCTCACGCTCAGCCGCACCGAGAACGCGCATGCGCTGGCCGCGGTGCAGGCGCCGCAGATCGCCGCGGTCGCGCGCAACGGCTACAGCCACCTGCTCGCTCCGTCGACCACCTGGGGCAAGGACGTGCTGCCGCGCGTGGCCGCGCTGCTGGGCGTGGCGCAGGTGTCGGACATCTGCGCGGTCGATTCCGCCTACGCCTTCAAGCGCCCGATCTACGCCGGCAACGCCATCGTCAGCGTGAGCGCGCCGACGGATCAGTTGCTGGTCGGCACGGTGCGCACCGCCTCCTATCCGGCCGCGGGTGGCGGCGGCGCGGCGACGGTGCAGGCACTGGAGCTCGACGTGGCGCTGCCCAGCCACACGCGCTTCGTCGAACTGCACGCGGGCAAGAGCGATCGCCCCGACCTGCAGAGCGCGGCCAAGGTGGTGTCGGGTGGCCGCGCGCTGGGTTCGGCCGACAACTTCAAGATCATCTACGCGCTGGCCGACAGGCTTGGCGCCGCGGTCGGCGCCTCGCGCGCCGCGGTCGATGCCGGCTACGTGCCCAGCGACCTGCAGGTCGGCCAGACCGGCAAGATCATCGCGCCGGAGTTGTACATCGCGGTTGGCATCTCGGGCGCGATCCAGCACCTGACCGGCATCAAGGACGCCGGCACCATCGTCGCGATCAACAAGGACGGCGAGGCGCCGATCTTCGAGATCGCCGACATCGGCCTGGTCGGCGACCTGTTCCAGCTGGTGCCGGAGTTGACCGCGGCGCTGTGACGGTCGGCGTGCCGCATGCGGCGCGCCGCGCGCTCAGCCCGCGCACAGGAGTTGCGCCGCGCGTTCGGCGATCATGATCGTCGGCGCGTTGGTGTTGCCGCCGATCAGGCTCGGCATGATCGAGGCGTCGACCACGCGCAGCCCGTCGATGCCGTTCACGCGCAGTTCGCTGTCCACCACGGCCGCGGCATCGCCGCCCATGCGGCAGGAACCGACCGGGTGGTAGATCGTCTCGGCCTTGCGCCGGATGAACGCGACCAGCGCCTCGTCGCTGTCGGTGCCTGCGGCGGGGAAGATCGCCGCGCCGCGATAGGGCGCGAACGGCGCCTGGGCCAGGATCTCGCGCGACAGCCTCGCGCCCTCGACCATCATCTTCAGGTCGAAGCCCTCGGCATCGCCGAGGTAGTTGGCGTGGATCGCGGCCGGCGCCGCGGGATCGGCCGAGCGCAGGCGGATGTGGCCACGGCTGCGCGGGCGCAGGTTGCACGCGTGCACGGTGTAGCCATGCCCGGGCAGGCGATGGCGACCGTGGTTGTCCAGCAGCGCCGGCACGAAGTGGAACTGCAGGTCGCAGCGCGCATCGGGCGCGAAGCGCGAGCGCACGAAACCGCCGGCTTCGGCGATGTTGGAGCTGCCGATGCCGTCGCGCCGGAGCAGGAAGCGCAGCGCGACCGCAAGGTCGTTGGTCTTGTCGTAGGTGACCGGCCGGGTCGATCCGACCAGCGTGCAGATGTCCAGGTGATCCTGCAGGTTGGCGCCGACCTCGGCGCGATCCAGCGCCACCGTGATGCCGTGCTCGCGCAGGTGCGCGGCCGGACCGATGCCCGACAGCATGAGCAGCTGTGGCGAATTGATCGAGCCGCCCGCGAGGATCACGCAACCGGCCTCGGCACGCACGCTGCGTCCTGCGTGCAGGTACTCGACGCCGACCGCACGCGTGCCATCGAGCAGCACGCGCTGCACCAGCGCGCGGGTGCGCAGCTCAAGATTGGCGCGTGCGAGCGCCGGACGCAGGAACGCCACCGCGGCCGAGCAGCGCGCACCGTTGCGCTGGGTCACCGCGTAGTAGCCGAAGCCTTCCTGGCTCGCGCCATTGAAGTCGTCGTTGCGCGCGTGGCCGGCGGCGAGGGCGGCGTCGATGAACACCTGCGAGAGCAGGTTGTGGTGACGCAGCGGCGACACCGTGAGTTCGCCGGAATCGCCATGGAAGTCGTTGCCGCCGAGCACATGGCCTTCGCTGCGCTTGAACACCTCCAGCACGTTGCGCCATGCCCAGCGCTGGTCGCCGCTGGCGGCGGCCCAGGCATCGTAATCGGCGCCGACACCGCGCGTGTAGCACATCGCGTTGATCGAACTGGAACCACCCAGCACCTTGCCGCGCGGCCACCACAGCTGGCGCCCGTCGAGATGGGGCTCGGGTTCGGTGTCGTAGTTCCAGTTGATGCCCTTCTTGCCGACCAGCTTGGCCAGCCCGGCCGGCATGTGGATGAACGGGTGCCAGTCGCGGCCACCGGCTTCGAGCAGCAGCACGCGGTGGGCCGGGTTGGCCGACAGGCGGTTGGCCAGCACGCAACCGGCCGAGCCGGCGCCGACGATGAGGTAGTCGTAGGTCATGGGCAATCCACCAGCCAAACTCGGTGTGAGGATAGGGCGCAAGGCTAGAGCAATCGCCCCAGATCGCGCAGCCACGGCGGATTGCGCCTGCTTGCGTGGCAACCGGGTGGCAAGGCTACACTGGCGGCTCGGTCACCGCGGGGGGGGACGCGGCTTGATACGCCTGGCGCTGTTGCTGTTCGGCACCGACTTCATTCGCGAACGTTCGCTGTGGCTGGCCGCGCTGGGCGGGTTCTGGCTGCTCGCGGGCATTGCCATCTTCGTCGATGCCCTCGACGGCGTGCTGTACTTTCCGCTGCAGTTCTTCGGCCTGCTGCTGCTGTTCGAAGGCATCATCGCGCTGATCGGCACCTTCTCGGGCATCGACCCGGGCCGCCGCAACGGCCTGCGCCTGGCCAAGGGCCTGCTGTTCACCACCATCGGCCTGCTCGTGATCACGCCGATGCGCCAGGCGCACTTCGTACTCGCGATGCTGTTCGGCCTGCTGTTCACGGTGAGCGGCGTGCTGCGCGTGTCGGCGGCATGGGTCGTGCGCTTTTCCGGCTGGCGTGCCTCGATCGCGCTGGGCGTGGTCGAATTGCTGATCGCGATCTTCCTGTTCGAGCCGTGGCCGACCTACTACAAGGGCACGCTGCCGTACTGCATCGGCATCGGCCTGGCCTTCACCGGCTGGAGCCTGCTGCGCTTGGCCCTGCGCCTGCGCCGCCTGCCGCCGCACGCATCGGTCTCGCTGTTCACCGGCCGCGGTGGCGCGCAGGACACGCAACTGGTGATCTGGCATCCAGGCGCGATCGACGCGCACGAGCAGGACCTGATCGTGCACGTGTGGACACCGGTCGGATCGGCCAAGGAGGCCGAGCGGCGCCCGATCGTGGACCGCTACATCGCCGCGATCGACGCCAACGGCGTGATCTCGACCGGTCATGCGGCGCTGGAAGTTCCGCCCGACCTGTACATGAGCCATTACCCGGCGGTTGAACTGGACCGCTCGCCCGACCAGTTCAACCAGGCCCTGCGCGCCACCGCGGAAAACAACGTGCCCGGCCGGTTCCAGCCCAACTACCGGGAAGAGGCCGATGGCTGGTGCGAGTCGACCGAGCAGGTGCGTTTTTCCGAATACAACCTCGAGCGCCTGCGCGCGTTCTGGGCCGCCTACGGCGCCGACACCACCTACAACCTGACCAACCGCAACTGTTCGAGCACGGTCGTGCATGCGCTGGAAACCGCGCTCGAAGGCGCGCTCGGCCAGCGCGGCGGCGGCTGGTTCGCCTTCGCCCGCGTGTTGCTCAGCCCGGAGACCTGGGTCGCCGCCGAGCTGTACCGCCGCGCCGCATCGATGGCGTGGACGCCCGGGCTTGCCCTCGACTACGCACGCAGCCTGCACGGCATCCTGCACCCGCCGCCTGTGGCGTGGTACTCGCTGGCCAGGGTCGCGCTGCGCCGCTACCGGCGCCGGCGCGCGCCGACCTCCGACTGCAGCGCGCCAGCGCAGCCGCACCAGCCCAGTTCCTGACGGACCACCGACCGCCATGAATGCTCCTGCCGCACCGATGCGGGCCGTGCCAGGCCTTGCCCAACGTCGATTGTCGATGGCCGCGGTGATCGCGACGGCCGCGATCTTCGGCCTCACCTACGGCCTCACCGCACCCCTGATTGCCGACAACCTCGCCGAGCGCGGCGCGGGCGAGGCCCTCATCGGCGCCAACGCGGCGATGCATGCGCTGGGCGTACTGCTGATCGCGCCGCTGCTGCCCCGCCTGGCCGTGCGCTTCGGCCAGCGTGGACTCATCGTCGCGGCCCTGCTGCTGAGCGCGTGCACTCTGGCGCTGTTCCCGCTGCTGCCACTGATCTGGTTGTGGTTTCCGCTGCGCTTCGCGCTGGGCATGGCCGCCGAGGTGCTGGGCGTGCTGTCGGAAACCTGGACCAACGATCTTGCCGACGATGCCACGCGTGGCCGCGCGATGGCGATCTACATGGCGGCACTGTCGCTCGGCTACGCGGGTGGGCCCGCGATCCTGTCGGTGGTCGGTACCGATTCGCTCGCCTACTGGATCGGCGCCGCGATCGCGCTGCTGGCGATCGTGCCGGTGCTCAGCCCGTGGACGATCGCGCCCCAGCCCATGCAGGCCGGCCACGCGCGGCCATGGCAATACCTGCGCCTGGCACCGGTGGCGATGGCCACCACCGTGCTCAACGCCGCGGTCGAGACCGCCGGCCTGTCGTTCATTGCGCTGTATGCGGGAGACCAGGGCTGGAGCGAGGCCTCGGCGATGCGCCTGGTCACCACCCTGATGATCGGCGCGATCGTCCTGCAACTGCCGATCGGCTGGCTCGCCGACCGCATGGACCGCTCGCGGCTGGCGATGCTGCTGGCCGTCGTCTCGGCCCTGGGCGCACTGACCTGGCCGTACGTGCTCGGCCACGGCATGCTCGCCTATGCCGCCGTGTTCGTCTGGGGTGGCGTGTTCGTGGGCATCTACACGGTCATGCTCGCGCTCGTCGGCGAGCGCTTCAGTGGCGCCGAACTGGTCGGCATCTACGCGATGATGGGCCTGGCCTGGGGCGTGGGTGCGCTGGTCGGCCCGGCCAGTGTCGGCCTGGGCATGCAGTGGAGCGACACCTGGGGACTGCCCGCCACCATCGCCATCGGCTGCGCAATGTTCGCCGCATTCATGGCGACCCGGCGGCACTCGGCGTGACGGGCGGCCCACTGCGGCGGGCACGCGCGGGCACATGCTAGGCTTGCGCGGGACCTGAACGGATCGCTGCGTGTCCAGCCACCGACTTGCCATCCAGCGTCACGAATGGTTCGCCGTCGCGGTCGCCTTCGTGTACTTCTTCTGCGTGCTGGCCGCCTACTACGTGCTGCGGCCGGTGCGCGACCAGCTGTCGGCGGCGGTCGGCTCGACCGGACTGCCGGTCTTCTACCTGGCCACCTTCATCGCCACACTGGTGCTGGCGCCGCCGTTCGGCGCGATGGTGGCGCGCTTCCCGCGCCGCGTGTTCGTGCCGGCCACCTACCTGTTCTTCATGCTCGGCACGGTCGCGTTCATCCCGCTGTTCCAGCTGCAGGACGCGATCGGCGCACGCCTGCTCGGCTCGGTGTTCTTCGTCTGGATCAGCGTGTTCAACCTGTTCGTGGTGGCGGTGTTCTGGAGCTTCATGGCCGACCTGTTCGATGCCGAACAGGCGCACCGCTTGTTCCCGCTGGTGGCGCTGGGCGGCGCCATCGGCGCGATCGTCGGCCCGCTGCTGACCAAGGCGCTCAACGAGCGGGTCGGCGTGAGCGGCTTGCTGCTGGTGTCGGCGCTGCTGCTGGGCATGGGCGTGGCCTGCATGTTCGCGCTGTCGAACTGGAGCCAGCGCCACCCGGTGCGCGGTGACGAGCGCCGCGAGCAGCGCATCATCGGCGGCAGCTTCCTCGCCGGCGCGATCGAGACACTGAAGTCGCCGGTGATGCGGCGCATGGCGCTGCTCATGCTGCTGGGCGACGCGGTGGGCACCGTGATCTACGCGTTCCTGGCCGACTACAACGGCGCGGTCAACGCCACCCGCGAGGCACGCATCGAGTTCCAGGCCAACATCGACCTCGCCACCAACGTGCTGCAGATGCTGCTGCAGGTGGGCGTGGCGCGCGTGCTCATGGTGCGGTTCGGCCCGGGCGTGCCGCTGGTGCTCGACGGCCTGGTCAAGGCGCTCATGCTCACGCTGTTCGCGATCTTCGGCGGCGTCTGGATCGCGGCGGCGATGGTGGTCACGCGCGCGAGCGCGTACGGCATCTTCAAGCCCGCCTCGGATTCGCTGTACACGCGGGTCGAGGCCGAGACCCGCTACAAGACCAAGAACTTCATCGACACCTCGGTGTGGCGCTTCGGCGACGTGACCATCATCAGCGCGCTCAACGGCCTGCGCGCGCTCGGCGCGGGCATGGGCCTGACCGCGCTCATCACGGTGCTGGCCGCGCTCGCCTCGGCGCGGGTGGGCTGGACTGCCGCGCGGCTGCTCGAGCGCCGCGGCGCTCACCCGCGCGAGTAGGACCAATCCAGCATGCGCCCATCGCGATACGGCATCACGCCGTGGAACGGGCGCGGGTCGGCATCGAACACCAGCGGCAGGAACCGGCGATCGCCCTCCCACAGCGGCAGCTCCAGCAGGCGCGTGCGCTCGACCCATTCCAGCGTGCCCTCGGGATTGTGCGTGAGCGGAGTGCCGGAAAAGCGCGTGATGAGGAAGATGAAGCCGAACCAGTCCTCGCCGCCCTTGCCGAAGCCGGGCCAGTTGAGCGTGCCGCGCAGCTGCAGCTGCCCGCACTCGATGCCCGCTTCCTCGCGGATTTCGCGCCGCATGCCGCTGGCCACGTCCTCATGCGGGTCGAGCTTGCCTCCCAGGCCGTTGTACTTGCCCAGGTGCTGGTCGTGCGCACGCGCGTTGCGGTGGATCATGAGCACGCGCGATGCATCCGGAGAGAGCACGTAGCCGAGCGTGGCGACGATGGGCGTGTAGGGCATGACGGACGGTGCGCGGATGGGTCGGCAATCATAGCCCGCGCCGCTACACTGGCCACGTCCGCTGGCACGAGGCCGCCATGTCCATCGATACCCTGTCCGAACAGCGCTGCCATGGCGGCACGCAAGGTTTTTATCGCCATGCATCGGTGGAGACGGGCGGGCCGATGCGTTTCGGCGTGTTCGTGCCACCGCTGCCGGCGGGGCGGCGCGCGCCGGTGCTGTATTGCCTGGCCGGCCTCACCTGCACCGAGGAAACCTTCGCGATCAAGGCCGGTGCCCAGCGCCTCGCCGCCGAACTCGGCCTGGCGCTGGTCACGCCCGATACCAGCCCGCGCGACACCGGCATCGAAGGCGCGACCGGCGACTGGGAGTTCGGCGAAGGCGCGGGCTTCTACCTCGATGCGACTGCCGGCGCATTCGCGGCGCGCTTTCGCATGTACAGCTACGTGACCCGCGAGCTGCCCTATGTGCTGGGCAGCCATTTTCCGCTGCTGGACACCGACCGCGAGGGCCTGTGCGGCCATTCCATGGGTGGCCACGGCGCACTGGTGATCGCGCTGCGCAACCCCAAGCGCTATCGCTCGGTGTCGGCGCTCGCGCCGATCGTCGCACCAAGCCTCGTGCCCTGGGGTCGCAAGGCGCTGCGCCACTACCTCGGCAACGACACCAAGGCGTGGCGCGCGTGGGATGCGGTCGCGCTGATCGAGGACCGGCACCGTTTTCCCGGCACGGTGCTGGTCGACCAGGGCCAGGCCGACCAGTTCCTCGAAGTGCAGCTGCAGTACTGGCGGCTCGATGCTGCGGCACGCGTCGCGCGCCAGCCGTTGTCATTGCGCGTGCATGCGGGCTACGACCATGGCTACTGGTTCATCCAGAGCGTCATCGCCGACCACCTGCGCCATCACGCCCGGGCGCTGTGCCCCGCCGCGGCAGGCTGACGCGGGCGCGATGCGCCGCGACCCGCGTGCAGCGACCGCATCAGTGACCGAACAGCCCTTTGAGCAGCTTGCGCGCGCCCGGACGTGTGTCCTCCTGCTCCTGGTTGCGGCGGCGTGACTCGCCGCGCTGCGCGGGCATCGCCGGGTTGTCCTGACCGAGCATGTTCATCGCCACCGACTTGTTGCGCACGCGCACCGACCACTCGGGCTGCCACGGCGCCTTGGGATCGGCCGGCCGCGGCGGGTGCACGAGGTTGAGCTCGTTGCCATAGGCGATCGCCTGCAGCATCGCACCCTCGCCCTTGGCGAAGATGCCCTTGGGCACCGCGCATTCGCCCTGGTTCGCCGGCAGCAGCACGCGGTCCTTGAGCCAGCGGTCGATGTTGGCGTTGCTGATGTAGGTGAGCAGGCCGAAACCCGGCTCGGGCGGCTCAGACGAACTCCAGATCACCATCTCGGGCGCATCGTTGCCGTCCATGCCGCCGCTCATCGCGGTGAGCAGGTAGGCGCGCGCCTGGGCCAGCGGCTGCCAGCGCACGCGGATGCTGTCGTTGAGGTCGCCCGAGGCATCGACCTGCAGGCTCGGCATGAAGTCGTGCTCGGCATCGATGCGGAACTCCAGTCCCGGCGGCACGCCATCGCCGCTCACGCTGTGCTCGCCCACCAGCGTGGCGCGGCGCGGGATCTGCGAGTTCTCGCGCTCGTTGGGCCAGATCGCGTAGCCGGCCTCGGCGCGCGCGCCGCGATCGACCACGCTGCGTCCCTGCATGAAGCTGCCGTAGTCCTGCGCCGACAGCTTGCCCATGTCCAGGATGCGCGGCTGGCCCGGCTTCACGCTCTCGCTGCAACCCCAGTAGAACAGGATGCGGCCGCGCGGCCGCTCGGGGTAGCTGACCTCGTCATCACCGCGCTGCGCGGCTTCGCGCGGTGGCGTGACCAGGTGCAGCGGCGCAGCGCCCAGGTCGGCACCGGCCGGCAGCTCCTGCAGCGCGCTGGTGCCGGCGGGCTTGTTGCGCGTGTACAGCGCGATGTCGACGCGACGGCCGATGCCACCGCCCTTGGTTTCGCCGAAATTGCCCACGCCCTTGGCATGGCGGCCGTCACGCCCGGTCATCGCGTTGCGCCCCATCATGCCGCCCATCATGCCGGCCATGCCTGCCATCTCGGGCATCTCGTCCATGCCCATCATGTTGAAGGTGGCGATGTCCATCCAGTACTGGGCGATCGGCGTGCTGCCGTTGACGGCGGGCGCGGCGCCGGCCGGCTGCGCGGATGCCAGCAACGCGGCCAGTGCGGCCGTGAGCGCGAGCGTGCGGGGTGCAAAGGTGCGGATGCGAGCCATGGGGATTCCTCGGGTGATGACCAGCGCCGGACGGCGCGATACTCCCTGCAACGCAATTCGGCGCCGCCGACCCCAATCCGCACGCACGCCCGACGCGCGGCCGTTCAGGGTTCGCCGATGTCCTCGTGCCACAGTGCAGGCTGCTCACGCATGAAGCGCGCCATCAGTTCGATGCAGGCGGGATCGTCCATCACCACCAGTTCGACGCCGCGGCCGCGCAGCCAGTCTTCCTCGCCGAGGAACGAGCGATGCTCGCCGATGACCACGCGCGGTATGCCGTACAGCACGATCGCGCCGCTGCACATCGCGCACGGCGACAGCGTGGTGTAGAGCGTGCACTGGCGGTAGACCGCGGCCGGCTGGCGACCCGCGTGTTCGAACGCATCCATCTCGCCATGGCGGATCACGCTGCCCTGCTGCACGCGGCGATTGTGGCCGCGGCCGATGATGCGTCCGTCATGCACGATCACGCAGCCGATCGGAATGCCGCCCTCGGCCAGGCCCGCCGCCGCTTCGCCGCGGGCCGCGTCGAGGAACTCTTGATCGCGCGTGTGCACCTGCATCATGGCCTCCCAACGAGGCCATGATCGTGCGCGATCAGGCCGCGGGGCGCAATGCCTTGCGCTGCTGGTGCTTGCCTGCGGCGAGTTCGTCGGGATCGAAATCGTCCACCGATATGAACTCGAAGCTGGCCTTGCGCACGCGCGCAAGCAACGCGCCCTCGGCCTGGCTGAGCACGCCGTTGGCCACCGCGTCGGCCAGCTGCGCGTCGTAGTCGTAGCCGCTCAGCTCGCCGGCCTTGGCGGCCTTGAGCAGCTTGCGCTCGACCGGCTCGGCCGCGATCACCTCGGGCAGCAGCGCATGCATGCGGCCGATCGGATTGTTGGCGTTGGGCGTGAGGTACACCCACTCGCCGAGCCGGTCGCGTGTCTCGCCGGGCGCGCACAGCAGCGCGGCGACGCGCCGGCCGAGCCGGTCCGAGGGCGGCACCTCGCGCCGGCCGAGCGGGAACACCAGCACGCGCAACAGCCACGCGACCGGCCGCAACGGGAAGTTTCGCAGCACGCCATCGAGCGCCTCCTGCATGCGGTACACGCCATCGTGGAACGCCCACGCCAGCAGCGGCTGGTCGTTGACCGGACGACCCTGGTCCTCGTAACGCTTGAGCATCGCACTGGCGATGTACAGGTTCGACAGCACATCACCCAGCCGTGCCGACAGCTTCTCCTTGAACTTGAGGCGCCCGCCCAGCACCAGCATCGAGGTGTCGGCCAGCAGCGCGAGCGCTGCGGCATAGCGGTTGAGCTTGCGGTAGTAGCGGCGCGTGCCGGCATCCCCGGGCACGCGCCCGATGCGGCCCATGCCCAGGCCGAGCACGAAGCTGCGCACCGCGTTGGAGATCGCAAAGCCCACATGCCCCCACAGCGCGGCGTCGAACGCCTTGAGCCGCTCGTGCGCATCGGTGAGCTTGAGCGCGGCCATCTCGCGCAGCACCCACGGATGGCAACGGATCGCGCCCTGGCCGAAGATCATGAGGCTGCGCGTGAGGATGTTGGCGCCTTCCACGGTGATTGCGATCGGCGAGGTCTGCCAGGCACGGCCGGCATAGTTGCCCGGGCCCAGTTGCACACCCTTGCCGCCATGCACGTCCATCACGTCACGCGCGACCTCGCGGCCGCGCTCGGTGGCGTGGTACTTGGCGATCGCGGTCACCACCGCGGGCTTTTCGCCGCGATCGACCGCGGCCGCGCTGGCACGCGCCAGCGCGCTGATCGCATAGGTGTGGCCACCGATCCGCGCCAGCGCCTCCTCGATGCCCTCGAAGCGGCCGATCGCGATGCCGAACTGCTTGCGGATGCGCGCGTAGGCGCCGGTGGCGAGCGCGCCGGCCTTGACGCCACCGGCCGCGTTCGACGGCAGCGTGATGCCGCGACCGACCGACAGGCATTCGACCAGCATGCGCCAGCCCTGGCCGGCCATCTTCTCGCCACCGATGAGTTGCGACAGCGGGATGAACACGTCCTTGCCGCGCACCGGGCCATTGAGGAAGGCCGCATTGAGCGGGAAGTGGCGGCGGCCGTACTCGAGGCCCGCGGTGTCATGCGGGATCAGCGCGAGCGTGATGCCGATGTCGTCGCTGTCACCGAGCAGGTGCTCGGGGTCGTACATGCGGAAGGCCAGCCCGAACAGCGTCGCGATCGGTGCCAGCGTGATGTAGCGCTTGTCGAAGGTCAGACGCACGCCGACCACGTTGGCACCGTGCCATTCGCCCTTGCAGACGATGCCGTAGTCGGGAATCGAGGTCGCATCCGAGCCCGCGTACGGCCCGGTCAGCGCAAAGCACGGAATCTCGCGCCCGTCGGCGAGCCGCGGCAGGTAGTAGTCTCGCTGCTCGGGCGTGCCGTAATGCAGCAGCAGTTCGCCCGGACCGAGCGAGTTGGGCACGCCCACGGTCGAGGACAACGAGCCGGACACGCCCATGAGCTTCTGCAACACCGCCGACTGGGCCAGTGCCGAGAACTCCAGCCCACCGTACTTCTTCGGGATGATCATGCCGAAGAAGCGCTCGCGCTTGAGGAAATCCCACACCGCGGGCGGCAGGTCGGCCAGTTCGTGGGTGATTTCCCAGTCGTTGGTCATCGCGCACAGGCGCTCGACCGGACCATCGAGGAAGGCCTGCTCCTCTACCGACAGCGCCGGCCGCGGCTGCTCGAGCAGCTTGCGCCAGTCGGGTTTGCCGCTGAACAGCTCGCCCTCGAAACCGACCGTGCCCGCATCCAGCGCGGTCTGCTCGGTGTCCGACAGCTTCGGCGTGACCTGTGCGAACAGCGCCAGCAACGGCGCGGACAGGCGCTCGCGGCGGAACGCGACCCGATTGAGCGGCAGGGCCACCGCGGCCAGCAGCAGCAGCGGCACGCCGGTGGCCAGCACGCCGGACTGGCACAGCCAGCCGGTGGCGACGATCGCGACGGCGGTCAGCCCCGGCCACAGCGTCAGGCGCAGGCGCAGGTAGGCAGCGGCCAACAGCAGCACGAAACCGGCAAGGAAAGGCGCAAGCATGTTCATGTCGTGGTCCTCGAAGGTCGGCGAACCCATTGCCACGGAGATTCCATACGCAACAGTATTGAACGAGGTGTTTACACTGTCAACACCAGGCCCTCGCGCCGTCTGTTTACCTGTCTTGGCTTTCTCCCGCCCGGCCACTGCGGCACACTGGCGTGATGGCCAGGAAGATCACCAAGCCCGAGCCCAAGCCGCGCCTGTGCGCGGCCGACTGGGAACACGCCGCGCTCGAGGCGCTCGCCGAAAGCGGCCTGGGCGCGGTCGCGATCGAGCCGCTGGCGCGCCGCCTGGGCGTCACCAAGGGCAGCTTCTACTGGCATTTTCCCACCCGCGAGGCGCTGATCCAGGCCGCGATCCAGCGCTGGGAGCGCAACGACGAGGAACAGGTCATCGCGCCGCTGGCCAAGGTCGCCGATCCGCGCGAGCGCGTGCGCGAGCTCATTCGCCTGACCAGCCACCGCCGCCCGACCCACACCATCTTCGCAGCGCTGTTCCGTGCGATCGACCAGCCGCTGATCGGCCCGCTGCTCGAACGCGCCTCGCAGCGCCGCATCGAGTTCGTCACGCGCGCGTTCCGCGAAGCCGGATTCGATGCCAAGACCGCGGCCAACCGCGCGCGCCTGGCCTACTCGGCCTATGTCGGCTTCGTGCAGCTGTCGCACATCGGCCAGCCGCGCATGACCCACGACGAGTTCGAGCGCTACATCGACGACTTCATCGAGACCCTGATCCCGCGCTGAGCGCACCGCGCCGGCCCCGTGCGCCAGCCGCCTCGCCCCCAGCGGCCCGCGCCCGCGCGCGGCCGCCACGGCGCCCTGCCGCACCTTGCCTTGCAATGGCCCGATGCGCTCGCTACCGTCGCCTGTCCGCTCTTGTCCCCTCGCTGTCCCATGAGTCAATACACGTCAGCCGTCCGCTCGAGCCAGCTCGATGCGCTCACGCAATGGGTCGACTCGGTCGCACGACTGACCCGCCCCGACCGCATCCACTGGTGCGATGGCTCGCAAGCCGAAGCCGCCGCGCTGCGCGCGCAGATGCTCGCCGACGGCACGCTCATCGAGCTCAACCAGGCCACCCACCCCGGCTGCACGCTGCACCGCTCCCATCCGTCGGACGTGGCGCGCGTGGAGCACCTGACCCTGGTGTGCACGCGCAACCGCGACGATGCCGGCCCCAACAACCACTGGCTCGATCCGGCCGAGGCACACGCCAGGATCGATGCGCTGTTCGACGGCTGCATGCGCGGACGCACGCTGTACGTGATCCCCTACTGCATGGGCCCGCTCGACTCGCCGCTGTCGCGCTGCGGCGTGGAGATCACCGATTCGCCCTACGTGGTCGCCAACATGCGCATCATGACGCGCATGGGCAGCGCCGCGCTCGCGCGCATCGAGCGCGAGGGCAGTTTCGTCAAGGGCCTGCATTCGATCGGCGAGCTCGACCCCGAGCGGCGCTGGATCATGCACTTCCCCGAAGAGCTCACGATCAAGTCCTACGGCTCGGGCTATGGCGGCAATGCGCTGCTGGGCAAGAAGTGCCATGCGCTGCGCATCGCCTCGTGGCAGGCGCGCCAGGAAGGCTGGCTGGCCGAGCACATGCTCATCGTCGGCGTCGAGGACCCGCGCGGCAACACCCACTACATCGCGGCGGCGTTCCCCTCGGCCTGTGGCAAGACCAACCTGTCGATGCTGATTCCGCCCGAAGGCTACCGCCGCGCCGGCTGGAAGGTGTGGACGATCGGCGACGACATCTGCTGGATGCGACCGGGCGCGGACGGGCGCCTGTATGCGATCAATCCCGAAGCCGGCTTCTTTGGCGTGGCGCCGGGCACCGACCATGGCACCAACCCCAACGCGCTGGCCGCGATCGGCCACGACACGATCTACACCAACGTCGCGCTCACTGCCGACAACCAGCCGTGGTGGGAAGGCCTGCACGAGGGCACTCCGGTCACCGATTGGCGCGGACGCCCGTGGGATCCGGCCAACGGTCCCGCGGCCCATCCCAACTCGCGCTTCACGGTGGCGGCGCGCCAGGCGCCGAGCTGGTCGCCGATGGCCGAACATCCGCAGGGCGTGCCGATCAGCGCGATCGTGTTCGGCGGCCGCCGGCCATCGCTGGTACCGCTGGTGTTCCAGGCCCGCGACTGGGCCCATGGCGTGCTCATCGGCGCGGCAATGGGGTCGGAAACCACGGCCGCCGCCACCGGCGCGGTCGGCGTGCTGCGCCGCGACTCGATGGCGATGAAGCCGTTCTGCGGCTACAACTACGGCGACTACTTCGCGCACTGGCTGTCGTTCGAGCGCGCCGGCCTGCAGTTGCCGCAGATCTTCCACGTCAACTGGTTCCGCAAGGGCGGCGACGGCAAGTTCCTGTGGCCGGGTTTCGGCGAGAACCTGCGCGTGCTGGAGTGGATCATCGAGCGCTGCGCAGGCCAGGCCGGCGCGCAGGAGACGCCGATCGGCCTGCTGCCGCGTGCGGACGACCTGCACCTGCAAGGCCTGTCGCTGGACAACGCCGCGCTCGAGCAATTGCTCGCGGTCGACCTGGACGGCTGGGCGCGCGAGGTCGAGGACATCGGCCAGTACCTGGCCTCGTTCGGCGATCGCACGCCCGCGCGCCTGCACGCCGAGCGTGAGCGCATCGCGGCCGCGATCGCGCGCGCGCGCGCGACCGCCCCGCGCAGCGCAGTCGCATCCTGATCCCGCCCGCGCCAGAATCAGCGGTTTCCGACCACGGCAGGCGCCGTGGCCGGCCCTGCCCTGCCGCATGAGTCCGATGCCGTGAACAGCACTCCAGCCGACCCCGACAGCCTGTGGCGCCGCGCCGCCGAATGCGTGCGCACCGGCGACTACGCCAACGCGGTCATGACCTACCGCGCGATCGCCGAGGCCAACCCCGCCGATCCGCTGGGCTGGTTCGCGCTGTCCTCCGCCGCACGGGCGGGCGGCGACTTCCGCCTCGCGGTGGAACACGCGCGCTCGGCGGCGCTGGCGATGCGCGAATCAGGCCGGTTCGCGGCGGTGGCGGAACTCGCGCAGCACCTGCAGAACCTCGGCGAGACGCGTTTTGCCACCCACATCATCGAGCGCGCGGGCTGGTCGGCGGTATCCACGCATGCCGACCTGGCCGCACGCCTGGCGCAGACACTGGGCCAGGCCGACCGCCATGCCGACGCCTTGCAGTTGCTCGACCTGGCCCTGGCCCGCCACGCGGCCACGCCCGCGCTCAGCTACCTGCGCGCGATCACGCTGCGCCACCTCGGCCGGGGTGCCGAGGCAAGTGACGAGTTCGAACGTTGCCTCGCGCTCGCGCCCGACTACGCCGCGGCGATGCTGATGCTGGCCCAGCACGACGTGCGCCACCGCGGCGCCGAACAGCTCGCACGCATCCGCGCCGCGCTCGCGCGCGACGGGGTCGAGCCGCAGCAACGCGCGATGCTCGACTACGCGCACTTCATCCACCTCGACGCCGCCGGTGACACGGCTGCGGCCTGGCAGGCGCTGGAGTCGGGCATGCGCCTCAAGCGTGCGAGCCTGGCCTGGGACGCCACGGCCGAGCAGGCGACGTTCGATGCCCTCGCACGCCTGTGCGATGCCGACTTCGGCAGCCGCCGCGATGGCGCAGCCGATGGCCAGCACACGCCGGTCTTCGTGTTCGGGCTGCCACGCAGCGGCACCACCGTGCTCGAGCGCCTGCTCGCCAACCACAGCCGGGTGGCCAGCGCCGGTGAGCTCAACGAGTTCCACCACCAGCTGTGCTGGGAGGCCAACCTCGCCACCAGCGAGCCGGCCGACCCGCGCCTGCTCGCGGCCGCGCCCACGTTCGACTTCGCCGCGCTGGGCCGCGGTTATCTGCTGCGCACGCATTGGCGCGCGGGTGGCGCCAGCCACCTCATCGACAAGTTCCCGCGCAACTTCCTCTACGCCGGGCTCATCCATCGGGCGCTGCCGCAGGCGCGGATGATCTGCCTCGTGCGCGATCCGCTGGACAGCTGCCTGTCCAACCTCAAGGAACTGTTCGCGGGCGACTTCTACCCCTACAGCTACGAGCCGGGCGAAACCGCCGCCCACGTCGTGCGCTTCCACCGGCTGCTGGCGCACTGGCAAACGTGCATGCCAGGCGCGGTGCTCACGCTGCGCTACGAGGAACTCGTGCGTGATCCGGCCCGGGTCATGCGCCAGGTGCTCGACTACTGCGGCCTGCCGTTCGAGCCGGCCTGCACCGACCTCGCCCGCAACCAGACGCCCTCGGCCACCGCCAGCAGCACGCAGGTGCGCGAGGGGCTGCACGCGCGCTCGATCGGGGCATGGCGCCGCTACGCGCAACCGCTGGCGGCGGCCCAGACCCTGTTGCGCGCGCAGCTGCCCGCGCAGGTCTTCAGCGCCGACTGACACGCCCGCCGCGCGCTAAACCCGGCAGCGCGCGCGCGCATCCAAGCTGGCAAGATGGATGCCTGCCTGTCCCTGCCGATGCCGATGAGCGACGCCGCGCCGCCCCGCGCGATCCCTGCCGACGACGACGCCGGGCTGGTGCGGCGCGCGGCCGCGGGCGAAACGGCCGCGTTCGAAACCCTGTACCGGCGCCATGTCGCGCGCGTGCACGGCGTGCTGTGGCGTCTGTCGGGCATGAATGCCGCGCTCGCCGAGGAACTCACCCAGGAAGCGTTCATCCATGCCTGGCAGGGCCTGCCCGGATTTCGCGGCGACAGCGCATTCAGCACCTGGCTGCACCGCCTGGCCGTCAACCTCGCGCTGATGCGCATGCGCACACCCGAGCGCGAGGAAGCCGTCGATCCGGACACGCTCGTGCAGCTCGCCGGTGGCGCGCGCGAGTTCTGCGCAGGCGAGCGCGCCGAGCTGGAGCAAGCCGTGGCGCGCCTGCCGCCGCGCGCCCGCGCGGTGCTCGTGCTGCACGACATCGAGGGCTGGCGACACCAGGAGATCGGTGCTGCGCTCGGCATCGCCAGCGGCTCGTGCAAGGCACACCTGCATCG
Organism: Lysobacterales bacterium; assembly: GCA_014338185.1. Taxonomy (GTDB): domain Bacteria; phylum Pseudomonadota; class Gammaproteobacteria; order Xanthomonadales; family Rhodanobacteraceae; genus Dokdonella_A. The sequence goes on from QUBV01000020.1 coordinate 37,452, forward strand.
CGCACGTGGCCTGCTGCGCGCATTGCTGGGCGAGCCGGGGGCGACACTGCACGACGACACGGGGGTGCAAGGCGATGACTGAGCTGGAACTGCGCCAGCGCCTGCGGCAACTGCGCGATGCGCGCGATCCCGCGCGCGACCTGTGGCCCGCGATTGCCGTGCGCCTGCAACCGGCGCCCGCGGCGACGCGGCATGTACGGCGCCGGCGGGCGCCGGCCCTCGCCGCGGCTGCGCTGTTGCTGCTCGCGCTGGGCGTTGGCGCGCTGCTGCGGCCCTGGCACGCGCCGGTGGAACCGGGCCTGGCCGGTGCGACGCCAACGCCGCTGCACCGCACGCCGACGCGCGCGCCGCATGGTGATCCGCGCCTGCTCGCCGGCGCGATCGTGCTCGACACAGCCCACGCGCAACTCGAACAGGCGCTCGCGGCACAACCCGACAGCGCACTGCTCAATGACCTGCTCAAACGCACCCAGGCACGCCGCGCGCGCCTGGTACAGCACGCCGGCCAGGCCGGTTGACCCACCGCAATGGAGGCCTCCCCATGAAATCCCCGATCCTGCCATTCCTGCTGCTTGCACTGGTCGGCACCCTCGCCAGCGCGCAGACCCCAATCGATCAGACGCGCGCCGTCGATGCCGACGCACGCATCGACGTCGCCAACATCAAGGGCTCGATCAGCATCACGGGCTGGGACCAGCCCCAGGTCACGATCAGCGGCACCCTCGGCCGTGGCAGCAAGGGGCTGTCGGTCGAGGGTGACGCGCGTCACCTGCGCATCAAGGTCGAAGCGCCCGAACGGGGCTGGTTCAACTGGGGCAGCGACACCAGCATGGGCGACACCACGCTCGTGCTCAAGGTCCCGCGCGGCGCCACGCTGGACATCGACTCGGTCAGCGCCGATGTCGAACTGGCGGGCGTGGCCGGCTCCGCGCTCACGGCCGCCACAGTCAGCGGCAAGCTGCGCCTGGACAGCTCCGCCGCGCGCGTGGATATCGACAGCGTGAGCGGCGACGTCGACTTCACCGGGCCGGCCGGCAAGGCCGAGGTCGAAACCGTGTCGGGCAGCATCCGTGTGCGCGGCCTGGGTGGCGAGGTCGACCTGGAAACGGTGTCGGGCGACATCGACGCCGACCTGGGCAGCTATCGCCGGCTCGATGCCCAGACCGTATCGGGCGACATCAACGTGCGCGGCACGCCGGCCAACGACGGCGACATCCAGCTCGAATCGATGAGCGGCGACCTGCAGCTGCAGTTGCCCGAGGCGATCCCGGCCAAGCTCAAGGCCTCGACTTTCAGCGGCCGCATCCGCAGTGACTTCGGCGCCGGCAGCGGCGACACCGATGCCAAGCGGCTGGAAGCCACGCTCGGCGCCGGCAGCGCGCAGATGCGCCTGGAAACCTTCAGCGGCGACATCGAAATCCGCAAGCACTGAAGGCGCGGGCATCGCGCGCCCGCGCCTGCCGGCATCGAGGCGCGGCCGCGGGGCCGCCGCCCGTGACGGCGGCAGTGCCTCCGGCGATCAGTCCGGCGCCGCGAGGGCGAGCACGTCGCCGAGCAGCGCCTGCGCCGTCACCTCGGCACCGGCGCCCGGACCCTGGATCACCAGCGGCTGGGCGTGGTAACGCGCGGTGGTGAGCGCGAACAGGTTGTCGTTGCCGGCCAGCCGAGCCGCGGGATGCGTGGCCGGCACCGCGACCAGCCCGACGCTGGCGCGGCCGTGCTCGTCCAGCCGCGCGAGGAAGCGCAGCACCTTGCCCTCGCGCGACGCCTCGGCGCGGCGCTGCTCCAGCGGCGCATCGAGTTCACCCAGCCGCGCGAGGAACTCGTCGAGCGTGACCGTGGCCAGTGCCGCCGGCACCACGCCCTCGATCGCGACTTCGTGCGCATCCAGCGCGTGGCCGGCCGCGCGCGCGAGGATCAGCAGCTTGCGCGCGACGTCGGCGCCGCCCAGGTCCAGCCGCGGATCGGGTTCGGTGTAGCCGCGCTCGCGTGCCTCGCGCAGCAGTTCGGAGAAGGGTCGGCTGCCATCGAAATGGTTGAACAGCCACGACAGCGAACCCGAGAACACGCCATCGAGCGCGCGCAGGCGATCACCGCACTGGCGCAGGCGCAGCAGCGTGGACAGCACCGGCAGACCCGCGCCGACCGTGGCGGCATCGCCGTAGCGGCGGCGCGCCTGGCGGCTGGCGTGGCGCAACCGCTGCCAGCCTTCCAGGCGCTCGCCGAGCGCGGCCTTGTTGGCACTGACCACGTGGTAGCCCCGCGCGAGCCAATCGGCGTGGTGCGCGGCCACCTCGCCCGAGGCGGTGGCATCGACGATCACCTGCTCGGCCAAGCCGCTGTCACGCAGGGCCGCGAGCAACGCCTCGTCGTCGCGCGGCCGGGTCGAGCCACCGAGCAACCGCTGCGCCTGCGCCGGCACCACGCCGCGCGGATTGACCCACTGGTGCCTGGAGTCGGCCACCGCCACGAGATGCAAGGCGCCCGCGGCGGGCGTGGCAAGCAGGTCGAGCAAGGCGCGGCCGACACCGCCGACGCCGAGCAGGACGATGGCGATGCCGCCACGGGCGGGCGCGGGTGACGGCAGCGCGTTCATGCACACACCTGTTTGCGTTTGCCTGCGGCAAGCGCGCGCTGCAGCGCGGCTTCGAGGTCGCGGCACAGGTCGTCGCCGTCCTCGATGCCGACCGACACGCGCAGCAGGTCGTCGCTGATGCCGGCATGGCGCCGCGCCTCGGCAGTCATCGACGCGTGCGTCATCGTCGCCGGGTGGGCGATCAGGCTTTCGACGCCACCGAGCGACTCGGCCAGCGAGAAGAACTCCAGGCCCTCGACGAACGCGGCGATCGCGTCCACGCCACCGGCCAGCTCGAAGCTGAGCATCGCGCCGAAGCCATGCTGCTGGCGCGCGGCCAGCGCATGCCCCGGGTGCGTCTCCAGCCCCGGCCAGTACACACGCGACACCGCGGGGTGGGCATCCAGCAGCTGCGCGATGCGCGCGGCGTTGTCGCAATGCGCGCGCAGGCGCGGCCCCAGCGTGCGCAGGCCGCGCAGGGTGAGGTAGCTGTCGAACGGTGCGCCGGTGAGGCCGAGGCAGTTGGCCCACGCCTTGAGCTGTTCGGCCACGCCCGCATCGCGCGCGACCACGGCGCCGCCAACCACGTCGCTGTGGCCGTTGATGTACTTGGTGGTCGAATGCACGACCACGTCGGCGCCGAGCGCCAGCGGCTGCTGCAGCGCCGGCGACAGGAAGGTGTTGTCGACCACGCACAGCGCGCCAGCCGCATGCGCGGCCTGGGCGACGTGGCGGATGTCGGTGATGCGCAGCAGCGGGTTCGAGGGCGTCTCCACCCACACCAGCGCGGGCTGCTCGGCCAGCGCGATCGCGAGCCGCACCGGGTCGGTCAGGTCGACGAAATCGACGCTGAAGCGCGCCTTCTTCGCCCACGCATCGAGCAGGCGCCAGGTGCCGCCATAACAGTCGTGCGCCGCCACGATGCGACCACCGGGCCGCACCAGTTCCAAGGCCAGGGCCACTGCGGCCATGCCGCTCGCGGTCACCACACCACCGGCGCCGCCCTCGAGGTCGGTCAGTGCCAGGGCGAGCTGGTCGCGCGTGGGATTGCCGCTGCGCGAGTAGTCGTACTCGCGCTTGCGACCGAAGCCCGCGAACGTGTAGTTGGTGCTCAGGTGCAGTGGCGGCACCACCGCGCCGTGCTGGGTATCGGTTTCGATGCCCGCGCGTACGGCCCGGGTGGCAGTGGTCAGACTCATGGGACAGGCTCCGCAATATCGAAAAAGGGTTCGGGAGATGCATCCGTACATCTCCCGAACGGCGGGTCACCGGAGAGGCGAGCGGAACGACGACGGGGGGAGACGTCGCCGCTCATTCACTGGACCCGCATCCAGCAGGACGACGTTGGGTGCCGCCGCCCTTTTCCACGATCCGTCCATCGATCGCGAAAACCACACATTCAATGCTCCACCAGCGCCTCGCGCAGCAGCGCGCCCACCTGCGCCGGTTCCTTGAGGAATCCGTCGTGGCCATAGCGCGTGTCGATCACGTGCAGCTGCGCCGCTGCGCCGAGATTGAGCTGCAGCTCGCACAGGTCGGCCAGCGGCACCACGCGGTCGGACGAGAACCCGATCAGCGTGGTCGGCACGCGCACGTCCTGCGGCGCCACCGCGTGCAGGTCGATCGACTCCGACAGCGCGAGGAAACGCTCGGCCGAGAAGCGCTGCGCGAACCGTGCGCCGGCCGCACCGAGCCAGCCTTCCTCGGCGAAGTGGTAGCGGCCATCGACCAGTTGCGGCGCGTCGGCGCAGCGCTCGGCGAACTCACGCTCGCCGCGATAGGTGGTCATCGCCAGGCGCCGGGCCAGATCGAGCCCGCTGGCGGTGTCGCCATGCGCGCGCGCGAAGCGCACCACCTCGCGCTGGATGTTGCGGATCGCCACGCTCAGTGGATGGGCGCGGTGCGCGCCCGCGATCGCCACCAGCCGGCCCAGCCGCTGCGGATGGCGCGCGGCAAAGGCCAGCCCGACCATCGCACCGTAGGACGCGCCCACGTAGGCGCTCGCGCGCGCCTCGCCGAGCAGGTCGAGCACGGCCGCGATCGCGTCCGCCTGGTCCTCACTGCCGACCGCGAGCGCGTCGCCGCCGAGATCGGCACTGCTGATCCAGTCGATCGCGAGCACGCGGCAGTGGCGCGTATCGATCGCGCGGCCATCGCCGACGATGTCGCTCCACCAGCCCGGATTGCCACCGGCGGCCACCACGTAGCGATCGGCCGAGATGCCGCCCTGGACGATCACGAGCGCAGTACCCGCGGCGCCGTGCAGCGACCAGCGCACGCGCACCTCGCGCGCGCCTTGGGCATGGCGCGGGCTGAGCGTGACCAGTGCCTCGCCATAGCGCGGACCCTGCTCGACCCGCGCCGGCATGAACGCGACGCAGGCCGACAGGTCGGGCGAGGCGAGGCGGGATTCGGCATGGAAGGTCATCGCAGTGCTCCACAAGGCGCCCATCGCTGCCACGGGACCCGGAGCCGACGCGACGACGCACGGCGCATGCACGCCGCGATCGCCGCTCATCTCTCGGTGGACCACGCATCGGCGCGTCCCCGCGGGAGTTGGCACCATGGCTTGGCGGTTGCGGTCGTCGCGACCTTGCCACCTCGCTGGTTGCCCCGGCTTCACTGGGCCTGTCCCTCAGCCGGTCTCGATGAGCAATGGCGCGCACTGTACGGATTGCCATTTGGCATGTCAATAGGCGTTTAGACGTCTATCCATCCACATGACGATATTTCATTTGCCTGCGTTCCGCGGTGCCCGCGGGAGCGCCGGGCGGAGCGGAGCGGCCGCCCGCGACCCGGCCAGCCATGGCGCGC
>QUBV01000021.1 GCA_014338185.1 Lysobacterales bacterium
GGCGGCATGGGTGGCATGGATTTCTGAGTCCTGCCCTCCGGCAAGCTTGACCACAAAGCCCGGCCTCGTGCCGGGCTTTGTGCTTTCTGGCGTCCGAGGTCGGAGGCTTCCTGCCTGCGCCGCGGCAATGTCTGACGCGAACAGCAGAAATCGCCGATATGAAGGTGTGGTCGCGGACGCAATCCTGCGCAGCCGTCCCTGCACCGGAACGCTGCGCGCCGCGCATCGCCGTATCCAAGCGACAGGCCGAGGTGCGCGCGCCACGGCTCGGTTTGAAGCCCAAACGGCGCATTACGGAAGGCGTTACTCGAAGCCGTTGGCGAAGATCAGGTCGCTGCCCGGACTGCGGCTGGCCTGCGCCGTGTTGCCCCAGGCGCCCAGGTTGATCCGACCACCGTTTGGCTGGCTTTCCTGCGCAAAGTCCGAAGCCGGATCGCCGGCATCGATGCCCGGACTGGTCACCGCATCGAGCACCCAGCCGGTCGGCGTGTAGCGCCCACCGGCCGAACGCAGGTGGTAGTCGCCGTTGGCCGCGTCGGCGAACAGCGGATTGGCATGGATGTTGCCGGTCCCCGCCTGCTGCGTGATCGAATACACAATGCTGTAGCTGCCGCCCGACAGCGTGACGAACTCGCGGGTGTTGCCCCAGAAGATGGAATTGCGGACGGTGATCGCCGAGCCATCCTCGACCACCACCGCCGCACCATCCGGTGCCGTATCCGGGCAGACGTGATCGGCCACGGTCACGTTCTCGATGGCGACGGTGGAGGGACCGCCCGGCCCGCCATCGACGTAGATCGCCGCGCCGGAACGGCTGCCCTGCGGACAGCGGTTCTTGACGATCAGGTCGTTCTTCATCGTGCCGGTGGCGCCCTCGTCCCAGAACACGCCCGACCCCGCGCTCGGCGTGTAGTTGTCGGTGATGAGGTTGCCGACCAGGTCGGCGCCGGCAGCGGCGACGATGATGCCACCACCCCAGCCATAGCCCGCCGAAGCGCCGACGACATTGCCGCGGATCACGTTGTGGCGAACGTCGGTGCTGCCGGTGGACACGTAGACGCCTCCACCGTGATCGTTGTGGCCGATGTTGTCCTCGATGCGGTTGCGCTCGATCGCCGCGTAGCGTCCCACGACGTTGATGCCGGCACCCTTGCCGCCCAGGTTGTCGTGGATCCAGTTGTCCTGGATGCGCACGGTGCCGGTGAAGCCGTCCCATGTCGGCGTGTCGGCGTGGACGCCGCCGCCGCGCGAATCGGCACTGGTGTGGTCGTTGGTGCGATTGCCGTAGATGCGGTTGTGCGAGATCACCGTCGTCCCGGAGCCCAGCTGCTCCACATAGACGCCGCCACCGTGGCCATTGCCGGTCTGCCAGTCCGTACCCAGGCCGCGACCGCCGGTGATGCGGAAGCCATCCAACGTCGTGGTCTGGCTGGTGTTCAAATGCAGTTGCACCGTCGGCCCGAGCAAGCCGCCGTCGATGATGGAAGCATGCACGTCGGCATCGCGCGCGGCGAAGCCGGCATCGAAGCCGCCGAGCAATGTCAGATGCTTGCCCACCGGGCTGTTGAATGCGCCGACCGCGACGTTCTCGACGTAGCTGCCTGCCGCCACCTGTACGATGTCGCCGGCCTTGGCCGCCATGATCGCGGCACCGATCGACGCGAACGGCGCCACCGCCGTGCCGCTACCGCCGGGCGCCGCGTCGGCACGGACGCAGAGCACCGCCACACCGGCCTGGGCGCCGGTGCAGGCATGTATCTGACCGTTGTCTCCCATCACCACGCCATCCTCGGGTGAGGTCCCGCCCGACACCGGCGGCGCCAGCGCGGCGAGTACTGCCATCGTCCTGATTCCCCATCCACTCCCCATGTCCAGTCCCTCCGGTCTGTTACCTCTAAACCACAAATGCACTCTACATGCAGTGGCTCGACGGCGTGTTCGAGGACATCACCGAGCCCCAGCGGTGCAAGTCGCGCCTGCGTCGCGCCCGCGCGCCCACGTCCGCGCAGTTGACGGAACTGGCTGGAAGGATCGCGCATCCCATCTGCCGGCACCTGGCGCGGTGCGGCTGGCTCGAAGGCGAAGTCGAATCCATGTTCCGGTCCGGCGGCGCCGGTAGCGACGCCGGCATCGATGCGCTGCGGATGAGCTTCATCACCTACCGCATCGCCACCGGCCCGCTCGCCGGGCGTCGTGTCGTCACCCTGCAAACGCTGCCCGGTGATGCGGGTTCGCTCGATGGCGACGCTGGCAAGTTCGGCGGCTTCTTGCGGCATGCCGCCGTTGCCGCCGAGGCGCACTGACCAAACACCGACGCCCAGCGTCGCGATGGCCGACTGTTACACCACGGACTGGGACACGATCCGGCCAAGCCTGGCCCAGGCGCACGCCCTCCCAGGTGCTGGCCGGATGGGTGCCGGCAGGGGTAAAGCGGGTGACGTGGCCGTGTGTATGGAGGCGGATGCCTGCCGGGGTGTCAACCATCGAATCCATCGATGAAGATCGCGTCGCTCAGGCCCTCCGAAGCGCCAATGTCGCAGTCGAAAAAGACGCCATTGAACGGGCGCGGCTGACCGCGTTGGTCGACGATCAGGCGCACGCCGGAGTCATCGGCGCAGGCCAGCATGTCGCTGCCGATCGGCGCCGGCACATGGTTGATCGCAGGATTGCCTGCCAACAGGCCATGTGTGCGTGTCGGCCCGCCGAAGTTCGCCAGAGGCGACAGCGGCGCGGCGACGTTGCTGAGTTCAGTTGCCGGCAGCGGGCCGGATGGGGAGCAGCCGCTGGTCGTGCCGATCAGGTTGTATCCCAGGCGCTGCACGCTGCCGGCACAGTCGGGGGCAATGCCGGAATCGTCGCGGTTGCCGGTGATCAGGGTCGCTTTGACGAAGATGCTGCCGCTTGAGCGATGAATGCCGCCACCACTCCCGATGCCATCGCCATTGCTGTCGGCGCGGTTGCTGCTGATGGTCGAGAACGAGCTGCGCACGCTGCCGAGGTTGTACAGCCCGCCACCACTGCCCTCGGCGATGTTGCCGCTGATCGTACTGTTGTGCAGGACGAGCTCTCCGCCGGTATCGACGTAGACCCCGCCACCATTGCCGTTGAGGCCGTAGTCGGCGCGATTGCGCGAAATCGTCGAGTGGTAGACGCGCAGACTGCTGTTGGCGCCGACGTAGGCGCCGCCGGCGTTGAAGCCGGTCGAGTTCTCGATGGCCGATTCAAACAGGAGCGCGTTGGTGGCCGCGCTGGTCGCACCGACCTGCAGGCCGCCGGCGCCGAGGCCGGAACCCGGCTTGCCACCGCTCAGGGTCACGCCGATCAGGGCAAGGCTACCTTTTGCAAGGGTCAACACGTTGTTGGCCTGCCCATTTGGCTCGATCTGCATCTCGATGAAGGTTCGGTCGGCACCATCGCCCCGGATCACCACCGCGTCGTCGACAGAGACGTTGAGATCGCCGCCGGAAATGCCGCTCTGCGTGCTGCGCAGGAAGTAACGTCCGGCCGGCAGACGGATCTCGGTAGCGCTGGCGCGTTGACCTGCCCTGGTCAATGCCGAACGGATCGTGCAACCCCCGCCGTTTGGTGCGACGCTGTCGCAAATCGCGGGATTCGACGAGGAAGGGCCGCCATCTTCGGGTGTATCGACGGTGAAGGTGCTGCGTTGTTCGAAGGCGCCGATGTCACAGCCACCGCTGCGTGAAACACCGCGCTGATCGGTACTCGTGCAACTCGAGCCACCGCTGCCAGGCGTGGCCGGGTTGCCGGCGTCGCGTGCAGGGCTGTCGAGGAGCAGGGCGAGGGTTGGGGTCGGGCCGCCGTAGTCGAACAGCGGCAGCAGGCGCGGATCGGTATTGACCAGGTCCAGTGCCGTCTGTCCCACGCGCGTGCAATTGCTGATGTCACTGATCAGGTTGTAGCCCTGCGAGGTGAACGTGCCGTTGCCGCAATCGCGCGATGCGGATTCGCCACGCGTGTAGTTGTGCGCAAGGATCGAATTGCGCAGGGTCACGTTGGCGCCTGGCTGGCTGCTGATGCCGGCGATCAACGTCGAGTCGCGGGAGATCTGGGTATTGAAGGCGATCGTGCTGCTGATGACTCTAAGGTTCGCGGAGCTGCCGCCGAGCCTGATCGTACCGTTGGACGAGCGGTTGCCGCTGATCGTGCTGTTCTGGATCGTCACGTCCGAACCGTTCCCGAGCAGAATGGCGCTGCCGCCGGAGATGCTGTCGACGGAGTCGTTGTCCGAAATAGTGCACGCATCGAGCAGCAGGGTGGATGTTCCGAAGGTGCTGGCAATATAGATTGCGCCGCCTGCAGCGGCAGTGTTTCGGGTCATGTGCACGCGACGCGCGGTGACTGCCGCCTCCCCGGTCACCATCAACGCGCCGCCGCTCGAACCGTTGCCGCCGGCCATGGTCAGGTCCTCCAGGATCACCGACACGCCGTTTCCGGAGACCAAAAGAACCTCATGCGACGACCGATCGTCGCCATCGATGATTGTGCGTTCGGCACCTGCGCCGCGGATGGTCGTCGTACCGGCAGCACCGTGGATCGACAGGTGTGACGAGTTGCTGGGAAGCGTGAGGTGGTAAACCCCGTCGGACAGGACGATCGTGTCGTTGACCGTGCCGGCAATGCAACCTCCGTAGGCGGCGTTGGTCCGTGCAGCGGTGACTGCTTCGCGCAGCGAACATTGGACACCCGTGCCATCCTGGTCGGCAGTCGTGTTGACCGTGATGGTGGCCGCATGCAGCGACGAGGTGCCTGCCAGAAAGGCCAGTAAGAGAGCAAGCCGATGTTTCATGGTTCCGAATCCGTGACAGCCGAGCAACGGCCATTGCGTCCATCCACGGCGATCGGCAGTGCCAGGGGTCACCACCGATCAGGACCAGGCCTGTTCGGAGGTCCTGGTGTGCGCGGGCGGGCGTCCGACGTATCGTTGGGATCGTCGATTGCCTGGCGCGGGGAAGGGCCGCGTGAGCGGGTCGGGTGGCCGACCCGGCCAGCGCGTGCCGCCGAGGGCGGGTTGACGAAGGAGTTTGGACCGTCCTGCGTGCCGAATGCCGCGCGCAGCGCACAATCAGGCCAGTGCCTGTCAGGAAATCGCGGTTCGTGTTCGGCATCCGCCCGGTCGGGTGTTGGTGTTGGCATGCCTGTCGAAAGAGGGAGGTGTGTCATGCACTGGCGTTTTCCGAATGCGCTCATGGCGGTGGCATTCCATGTCGCGGCGTTGTTCGCCGTTCCGGCGTCGGCCGCGACGTTCTGCGTGCACGACAATGCCGAACTCGGCAGCGCGCTGTACACCGCCCAGGGCAATGGCATCACCAACTCGGTAAGACTGGTGCAGGGCACCATCACCCTGAGTCAGGCCATCGACTTTCGCACCGACGCGGATTTTGCCCTGAGCGGCGGCTGGAACAGCACCTGCACGTTGCGCACGCCGAATGCATCCAATACGGTGATTGAAGGCGCAGGCACGCTATTCGTCAGCTTCCGCGCGCACGCCCTTACGGTCGATGCCGTGCACTTCCACGGAACCCCGGTCAACGAGTTTCGTTCCGAGTCGAGCGTGCTGCGGCGCAACCGCTTCAGCGGACCCAACACGAGTTTTACGGGCGCGGTGCAAGTCGCCAGCAGCATTGGTTCGGTGCTGCTGGACAGCAATCTGTTCGATGGCAAGAACGTTTCCATACGCAGCTACGATGGCACTTATGACGCGCCTGCATTGGATTGGCGGGCGATCAACAATACATTCGTCGGAGCCGTCGAAGGCGCGTCCGGTTCGGTGTTGGTCAATGGCTATGGCTTGTCCCTGACCGTGCCGGGCGTCGGTGACAACGTGAACATCGTGCTGGCCAACAACATCGCCTGGGGCAATTCCGATGGCGGTGTCTTCTTCAACGGCGCGGTCAATGCCTTGCTCGTGAACAACCAGTGGCAAAGCCTGACCAACAACGACAACGTGCCGCCGGCCGCCGGCTCCGGCAACAACAGCACGGCCAATCCGCAGCTCGACGGCAATCGTGTCCCGATCGCGCCAGGCTCACCGGCAATCAACAGCGGTACTACGGTGGTGCCGGGCGGCGTCGGCGCCTACGACGTGACCGGCGGGCCGCGCATCATCGGCTCGAAGCCGGATCGCGGCGCCTTCGAGACCGCCGCCAACGACCAGTCGGTAATCACGGTTACCACAGCGGCCGATACCGGTGATTGCTCCGGTCCCGGCGACACGACCTGTTCCCTGCGCGGAGCACTCGCTGCCGCCGCGGCCGCCAGCAATGCCCAGCGCATCGTTTTTGCCATTCCGGGGACGTCTTGCCCGCGCATCATCAGCGTGGATTCGGCGCTGCCGTCCGTGATCGATGATCTGACCATCGATGGCTACAGCCAACCCGGCGCGCAGGCCAACACGCTGGACGTCGGCAGCGATGCGCGCCTGTGCGTGCTGCTGCATGACAACTATGCGGGCGGTCGCGGCTTGTTCGTGGATGGCGCAGGCAGTCGACTCGACGTGCGTGGCCTTGCCTTCGAGAACTTCAACTATGCGGCCATCGACGTGATCGATGGCGCGCACCACGTCATTCAGGGCAACCAGTTCGGCGGGCCGCTGGCGATCGGCGATGGCGCCACGCCGCCGCTGGCGCTGATGGCGAACAGGGTCGGCGTGGCCCTGCACGGCAACAGCAGCGACGTGCTGTTGGGTGGGCCCGACGCGGCGCAGCGCAACGTCATCGATGATTCGACCGCCACCGGCGTGGAGATCACCGGCGACCTGGCCAGCGTGCACGTCGTGCGCAACAACTACATCGGCCTGACGCCCGATGGCAGGAGCACTGCCGGCAACCTGACAGGTGTGCTCGTGCGCAGCTATTTCAACATTGTGCAGGACAACTACATCGCTGCCAGCGCCTATGACGGTTTGCGCATCGATGGCAGCGACGGGCAGGGCAATGCCGTGCTGGGCAATGTCATCGGCCTGCCTGCGGCGGGCATCAACGCCGTAAGCAATGGCGGCAGCGGCGTGCGCCTGAGCAACGGCGCCTCGAACAACCTCATCGGCCTCAACTTGCAGGGATTCGCTTCGTCGAACACGATCGTCGGCAACGGCATCAATGGCGTGGGCGGCCCGGCCAATGGCGATGGCGGCGTGGCGGTGGATTCCGGCACGGGCAATCGCATCACCGGCAACATCATCTACGCCAACTACGGTCTCAACATCGACCTTGGCCACGACGGTGCCACGGCCAACGACGCCAACGACGGCGACTCCGGCGCCAACATGCTGCAGAACTTTCCGCAATTGCTGAGCATCAGCCACGTGGGCGACCAACGCATCCTGAGTGGCAGCATCCACAGTACCAACGGCCTGCTCCTCGAGGTATTCGGCTCAACGTACTGCGGCAATTCCGGCCGCGGCAATGCGGCGGTGAAGCTGGGATCGCGCGCACTCGTCGCGCCGCCCAGCGGCGAGATCACCTTCAAGGCCTACCTCGGGCGAGGGCCGGGGACGGGCGTGGACAATTTCTGCCGCCTTTCCGCCACAGTCACATCGGTCAACACCAACGACCTGAGCCAGCACAACAACACCTCGGAACTGTCCGCCTGTTTCGTCGACGACACGATCTTCGCCCACGGCTTCGATTCCGCGACCGGGTGGTCGTGCGCACCGTGATGCGTGAGCGGGGCTTCAGCGTGCATGGCGCGTGGCGGGCCGCTTCACCCGCGCGTGCGCGCGGCGCAGGCTGGACAGCATAATGTCGGGCAGGCGCGATGGCGGCGGTGAGCGCCGATCGATTGCGGCGCACTCGCAGGTGAATTCGAACCGCCGCGGTTGCAGCGCACGCAGGAGACCTTGCGCCTCGAACGCGGCGGCGTGGCGGTCGGGCGGAAACTTGGCGATGCGCTGCGAGTGTCACGCGCGGCGGCACCGCTTGTACTGGCGCGCACCCTGGCGACCCGGGCACGCGGCGTGTGCGGGTGCGCGTGCTGCCCGGTGCCGGACGCACGCGACCATTCCTTGACACCAACCCACCCGGTCACGTTGCAGGAGTTTGTTCATGGCGGTAGCAGCGCGTTACGTCCACACCAACCTGACTGCGCGGGACTGGCGCTCGCTCGCCGCGTTCTACGCCGATGTCTTCGGCTGCACGCAGGTTCCGCCGGAGCGCGACTATCGATGCGCGAATCTCGATGCCGCGACCGGGTTGACCGATGCGCACCTGACCGGCGCGCACCTGCGCCTGCCCGGGTACGGTGCAACCGGTGGTCCGACGCTGGAGATCTTCCAGTACGACGCGCTCGAGCCGCGCGCGGCCACGGTCGTGAACCGCCCCGGGTTCGGCCACATCGCCTTTGCGGTGGATGATGTCGATGCGGCCCGGCGGCAGGTCCTTGCCGCGGGTGGCGCCCCCGTGGGCGAGCTGGTCACCCTGCAGACGTCCGACGGACGCCGGGTCACGTGGTGCTATGTGACCGATCCAGAGGGAAACATCATCGAACTGCAGGCGTGGTCCGGTCCGGAAGCCTGATGCGATCCGCTACACGCGGCCGGTCACCGGCAACAACGCGCCGGTGATCGCGCTGGCCTGGTCGGAGGCGAGGAACAGGATCACCTGCGCCAGTTGTGCGGGGCTGACCCAGCGCTGGAAGTCGGCGTCGGGCATGTCACGGCGGTTGGCGGCTGTGTCGAGAATGCTGGGCAGCACCGCGTTGACCGTGATGTGGCTGTCCTTGAGTTCCTCGGCGAGTGCCTCGGTGAGTCGAGCGACGCCGGCCTTGGATGCCGCGTAGGCGCCCATGCCGGCGCCGGCCTTGTGCGCCGCGTTGGCGCCGATGTTGATGATGCGCCCGGCCGCGCTGTTGCGCAGGTGCGGCAGTGCGGCCTTGCTGGCTGCTGCGGCGGTGCGCAGGTTGATGCGGTAAAGCAGGTCCCAGGTGTCGAGGTCACCCGCTTCGAGCGTCTGCCAGCGGAAGCTGCCCGCGATGTTGACCAGCGCGTCCAGTCCGCCGAGGGCGGCGGCCGCGGCGTCGACCGCACGCTGCGCGGCGGCCGCATCGGCCAGGTCGACATTGCCGCAGCTGTGGATGCCCGCGTCCCGCAGCGGGGCCGGCGCACTCGCCGCATGATCGATGCCGGCGACGCGGGCGCCGGCCGCATGCGCCGCGAGCGCCACCGCGCTGCCGAGCGCGCCGAAGGCGCCGGTGATGAGGATGCGCTTGTCCTGCAGGTTCATGCGATGGGCTCCCGTGGGCTGGAAGCCCGATCATAGGACAGTGGCGTGCCGGCACACGCGATGGTGCAGCCAAAAGCCCGTTGCCGCCCGCGAATCGCCCGCCTCGTTCCCGCAGGCGGCCCGTCCGCGGCGCTGCAATGCGCTCCATCCACGCACCGGAGCGCACATGGCCATGCAACTGGCAGGCAATGCAACGATCAAGGTGGCCGGCATCGCCGTGCTGGCGCTGCTCATGCTGATTCCATTGGCCAAGGTCGAAGGTCTGGTGCAGGAGCGCCAGCAGCGCGCGAGCGAGGCCACGGCGCAGATCGCGCAGCGCTGGGGCGCGGTGCAGTACGTCGGTGGCGCGGTGCTCGTGGTGCCGGTGCGGCGCACGATCGAAGTGCCCGCCGGTGAGGCTGGCGCCGACGAACACGGCAGTGCCGCGCGCCGCACCCGCACGGTCGAACTCAACCACTACCTGCTGCCCGAGCGCCTGGACGCGCGCGCGGTGCTGCAGCCGGAATTGCGCAGCTACGGCCTGTACAGCAGCGTGGTGTATCTGGCCGAAATCACCGTCCAGGGTCACTTCAATCGGCGTGACCTGGCCCAGTTCGCGCGCGACGGCGGTGAGCCGCAGTGGCAGCGTGCGCAATTGCATGTGCCGATCGCCGACGTGCATGGCATCCGGCGCGCGTCGCCGATGCGGCTGGGCGAGGTCGCGCACGAGTTCGAGCCCAGCGGCCATGGCGTGGGCGACCTTGCCGCGATCACCGTGCCGTGGCCCGAACTCGTGGGCCAGGGCGCCGGGCCGGTCCTGCCGTTCGCGTTCGAGCTCACGCTGGCCGGCAGCGAGCGCATCGCATGGTTGCCGCTCGCGCGCAACACCCAGGTCCAGGTCGCAGGGGCGTGGCCCGATCCCGGCTTCGATGGCGAGTTCCTGCCAGCGCAGCGCCAGCTCACCGCCGATGGCTTCAGCGCGCAGTGGCAGGTGCTCGATCTCAACCGCTCGATCGCGCAGTTCGGGCCCGAGCGCGGCGTCAACCTGCGCGGCAGCGAGTTCGGCGTGAGCCTGCTGCGCCCGGTCGGGCCATACCAGAGCAACACGCGTGCCGGCAAGTACGGCGTCCTGTTCGTGGTGTTCACCTTCGCTACCTTCTTCCTGTTCGAGATCCTGCGCGGCCTGCGCCTGCATCCGTTGCAGTACCTGCTGGTGGGCGCGGCGCTGTGCACCTTCTACGTGCTGCTGCTGGCCCTGTCCGAGCACATCGGGTTTGCGCTGTCGTATGCGCTCGCGGCGCTCGCGATCGCGCTGCTCATCGGCAGCTATGCCGCGGCGGTGCTGCGCCAGCGGCGCAGCGGTGCGGCGCTCGGGATGCTCGTCGCGGTGGTCTATGCACTGCTGTACGGGCTCATCGTCAGCGAAGACTACGCGCTGCTCATGGGCGCGCTCGCGCTGCTCGCCGCATTGGCCGCGGTGATGCTGCTCACGCGCAAGGTCGACTGGTATGCCTTGGGCGCACGGTGAGGCCGGAGCGGCTTGCTAGAATCGCGCCATGAACCTGCTGGCGCTGGAAACCTCCACCGAGTCCTGCTCGGTGGCCCTGCTGTGCGGCGAGCGAGTCATCGCGCGCAGCGAGCTGGCGCCGCGCCGCCACGCCGAGCTGCTGCTGCCGATGTGCGACGCGGTGCTGGCCGAGGCGGGGCTTGCGCGCAGCGCGCTCGACGGCATCGCCGTCGGGCGTGGGCCCGGCGCATTCACCGGCGTGCGCCTGGCGATCGCGGCCGCGCAAGGCATGGCGCTCGCGCTCGACCTGCCGGTCGTGCCGGTGTCGTCACTGGCCGCGCTGGCGATGCAGGCGCCGCATGATGGCGCGGCGATCCTCGCGGTGATCGATGCGCGCATGGGCGAGATCTATGCCGGCACCTTCACGCGCGGCAGCCAGGGCCTGGTGGTGGCCTCCGGCGCCGAGACGGTCGGTACGGCCGCGGCGCTCGACCTGCCCCAAGCCCACGCCTGGGCCGTGGTCGGCAGCGGCTGGACGAGTTACGCCCAGGTGCTGTGCACGCGCCTGCCCACGGCACCGGTCTGGGCCGACGGCGCGCGCTACCCGCAGGCCGCCGATGTCGCCGTGCTCGCCGCGCCGGTGCTGCGCGCGGGGCAGGGCGTGGCGCCCGAGCACGCATTGCCGGTGTACCTGCGCGACAAGGTGGCCCTGACGCTGGCCGAACAGCAGCACGCGCGCGGTTGAGTGCGCCACGCTGCGCGCCGGTCCTGCCGCGCCAGGCAGCGGGCGGGTTGCAAGGGCTCACTCCGCGACGGGCCCGACGCAGCGACCGCCCACATGGGCCCGTGCGCGCGCGCCGCAATCGGATGCGGTGTCCGGACCCGCGGGTGAAGTCCGTCCCTGCGGCAGCCAAACGGTTGCTCAGGCGCTGGTGGCTGCACTTGCCGCCATGCGCGCGAGCACGGCTTCGATGCGCGCGCGCGTAGGGGCGCGCAGCAGCGCCGCGGCATGCTTGCGCAGCGCGCCGCGATCGAGCGTGGCGATCAGCTCGCGCACTTCCAGCAGCACCCCCGGATGCATGCTGAAGTCGGTGAGTCCGAGTGCGAGCAGCAGCGCCGTGTAGCGACGGTCACCGGCCATCTCGCCGCACAGGCTCACGGGCTTGCGCGCGCGCTGCGCGATGGTGATGGTCTGTGCGAGCAGGCGCAGCACCGCCGGATGCAGCGGATCGTACAGGTCGGCCAGGTGGTCGTTGTTGCGATCGATCGCGAGCGTGTACTGCACCAGGTCGTTGGTGCCGATCGCGACGAAGTCGAGCTGGCGGATCATGCCCGGCAGCGCGATCGCCGCGGCCGGGACCTCGATCATCGCGCCCAGCTCCACGTGTTCGGCGATTTCGTGCCCGGCGCTGCGCAGGTCGCGCGCGCATTCGCGCAGCAGCGCGCGCATTTGGGTCATTTCCTCGCTCGCACACACCATCGGCACGAGGATGCGCACCGGGCCGTAGGCCGATGCGCGCAGAATCGCGCGCAGCTGCGTGCGCATGAGCTGCGGGTGGCGCAGCGACAGGCGCACGCCGCGCACGCCGAGCGCGGGATTGTCCTCGGGGTCGAGCATGAGCACGCTGTTGTCGGCCTTGTCCGCGCCCAGGTCGAGCGTGCGGATCGTCACCGGCAGGCCGCCCATGCCGAGCACGAGCGTGCGGTAGGCGAGGAACTGCTCGTCCTCGTCGGGCAGTTCGCGCCGCTGCAGGAACAGGAACTCGGTGCGGTACAGGCCGATGCCGACGGCACCGCTGGCGCGCGCGAGCGCGACGTCGGCGGCCGATTCGGCGTTGGCCCACAGCGCGATCTCGACCCCGTCGCGCGTGCGGGTATCGCGCTCGGCCAGCAGCGCGAGCTGGCGGCTGCGCTGCAGGCTGTCGCGCTGCCAGGCGCGGAAGCGCGCCAGGTCGGCGGAGCTGGGATGGACGATGACCTCGCCGCTGTCGCCATTGATGAGGATGAGGTCGTTCTCGGCGATCGCGCCCAGGGCATCGTGCGCGGCCACCACCATCGGCAGGTGCAGCGAGCGCGCGAGGATCGCGCCATGCGAGACGCGGCTGCCCGAGCTGAGCACCACGCCGAGCACGCCGGCCTCGGCCAGTGGCACCAGTTCCGCGGGCGCGACGGTATCGCTCACGAGGATTTCGCCGATGCGCGAGGCGAGCTTGCGCTCCTCGCTGCTGGAGTCCCGTTGCAGGCCCGCCTGCACGCGCGCGATGACCTGTTCGACGTCTTCCTTGCGGCTGCGCAGGTAGGGATCGTCCATCGCCTCGAACACCGCGACGAGGCGGTCGCGCTGCAGCTTGAGCGCGGCGCTGGCGCGGTAGCCGCCCTGGCGGATCAGGTCGTAGATGCCGCTGGTGAGCTCGCGGTCGGCGAGCATGAGGCTGTGCGCGTCGATGAACTCGGCCACCTCGCGTGCCATCGAGCCGTGCAGGCGGTCGCGCAGCACGCCCAACTCCTCGCGCGCGAGCTCGATCGCGCGGCGCAGGCGCTCGATCTCGTCGTCGATCTCGGCGGCCGGCAACGGCCGCTCGTCGACGAGGTAGCGGCTGGGGCGTTCCAGCCTGGCACGGCCCAGGGCCATGCCACGCGAAGCACCACTGCCGGTCAGTACGAGTCGCACGCGCGCGTTTTCCTGGTGGATGGCGCCGCGGCGTTCCGTCCGCGGCGGGATTCAATCGCTGATGGCGGGCGCGGCCCGCCGGCCTCGGGCCCGGGGCGGCTACTGGCCCTCGTCGAACTTTCGCTCGAACAGGTCCACCAGCGCCGCCATCGCGGCCGCCTCGTCGGGACCTTCGGTGCGCAGCTTGAGCGCCACGCCCAAACCGGCCGCGAGCATCATCACGCCCATGATGCTCTTGGCGTTGACTTCCTTGCCGCGGCAGCTGATGAACGCGCTCGACTGGAAGCCGTGCAAGGTCTGCACGAGCTTGGCCGAGGCGCGCGCATGCAGGCCGAGCTTGTTGGTGATGACGATGTCCTTTTCGATCATGGCTCCGGTGGATGGTCCAGTGGCAACTCAGGGGTGGTCGACGACGATGCCGCCGCGGCCGCCGTGGGCGGCGGTCTGGGCCAGCTCGTCGAGCGATTGTTCGGGGTAGTTGAGGACACGCAGCAGCATGGGCAGGTTCAATCCCGACACGCAGCGCATGTGCACGCCCAGCTGCGGCAGGCGCTGGGCGATGTTGCAGGGCGTGGCGCCGTAGATGTCCGACAGCACGAGCACGCCATCGCCGTGGTCGAGCTCGCGCGCGCTGGCCGCGGCCGCGCGCAGGCGCTGTTCGGGATCGTCGTTGGCGCCGATCTCCTGCACGTCCAGCGGCAGCGGCAGGCGCCCGAGCACGTGGCGCGCGGCATTGACCAGCGCCGCACCCATCGACTCATGGGTCATCAACAACACGCCTACGCTCATGCCACGGCATCCATCACGACAGTTCCCGATGATACGTCAGCACCTGCCGGTGTTCGCCACGGCAGTTGCGGGCGAGCCGCTCGACCAGGTACACCGAGCGGTGGCGCCCGCCGGTGCAGCCGATGCAGATCGTCACGTAGCTGCGGCCATCGCTGTCGAATCCGGGCAGCCAGCGCTGCAGCAGCGCCTCGATGTCGTCGGCGTAGGCGGTGACTTCGGCGCGCGCTTCGAGCCAGTCGCGCACCGGGGCGTCGCGACCCGACAGCGGCCGCAGCCGGGCGTCCCAGTGCGGGTTGGGCAGGTTGCGCGCGTCGAACAGGAAGTCGGCCTCGGGCGGTACGCCGCGCCGGTAGGCAAAGGACTCGAACAGCAGGGTCATGATGCCGGGCGTGAGGTCCATTTCGGCGATCACGACGCGACGCAGCTGGTGCACGTTGAGCGTGCTGGTGTCGACCACGTGGTCGGCCAGTGCGACCAGCGGCCGCAGCTGGCGCCGCTCCTCGACCAGCGCCTCGGCCAGGCTCAGGCCCTGCTCCGACAGCGGATGGCGGCGGCGGGTCTCGGCGTAGCGCTTGATCAGCACCTCGTCGGCCGCGTCGAGGAAGATGAGCCGGTACGCCACGCCCAGCCGCGCGAGGTCGCCGAGCACCTGCGGCAGGCGGTCGCGCTGCTCGGCGCGGTTGCGCACATCCACGCCGACCGCGAGCTTGCCCGGCGCGCCGGCCTCGACCAGCGCCGGAATCAGCGGCGCGGGCAGGTTGTCCACGCAGTAGTAACCGAGGTCCTCGAGCGTGCGCAGCGCCACGCTCTTGCCCGAGCCGGACAGGCCGCTCACGATGATGAGCTGGCGCGCGTTGTCGCGCCGCGGAGGGTGCGTGTCGTCTACCATGGCGGCAGGCGGCGCATCTGGTGCGCCTGGCGGTCGATGAAGGTCTGGGCCGGATCGAAGCCCTTGCTTTTGAGCAGGTGGCTGCGCACGGCGGCCTCGCACAGCACCGCGATGTTGCGGCCGGGCGCGACCGGAATCACGATTTGCGGCACCGGCACGTCGAGCACTTCGCGATAGCCGACGTCACCGGTGAGACGCATCATCGGGTCGCTCGCAGGCGCGT
Organism: Lysobacterales bacterium; assembly: GCA_014338185.1. Taxonomy (GTDB): domain Bacteria; phylum Pseudomonadota; class Gammaproteobacteria; order Xanthomonadales; family Rhodanobacteraceae; genus Dokdonella_A. The sequence continues at coordinate 15,295 of QUBV01000021.1, forward strand.
CCAGGCGCTGCGGTTCCAGGTGCACGATCAGGCGCAGGTACTTGGAGGGCTTGACCGCGGTGTGGCCGAACATGTCGCGCACGTTGAGCACGCCCAGGCCGCGCACCTCGAGCAGGTCGCGCAGCATTTCCGGGCAGGTGCCGTCGATCACGTCCGGTGCGATCAGCGTGAACTCGGGCGCATCGTCGGCCACCAGGCGATGGCCGCGCGTGAGCAGCTCCAGCGCGAGCTCGCTCTTGCCGGTGCCGCTTTCGCCGGTGATGAGCACGCCGATCGAATACACCTCCATGAGCACGCCGTGCAGCGTGGTCTGGCGCGCGAGCATGCGCGCGAGCTGGTACTGCAGGTAGGTGAGCAGCTCATGGCCGCGCTTGGGGCTGATCCACAGCGGCGTGTGGGTTTCCTCGGCGCTTTCGCGCAGGTCGGCCGGAATGGCCTGGTCCTTGGTCACCAGCAGCGCGGTCGGCTTGGAGGCGAAGATCTTCTGCACGGTTTCCCAGCGCTGGCGCGGTTCCAGCGCGTCGAGGTAGCGCAGTTCCTCGGTGCCGATGATCTGCACCTTGTTGGGATAGATGATGTTGAGGTAGCCGACCATCGATGGCCGGCGGTCCATCGAGCTGTCGATCTCGATCGCGCGTTCTTCGCCGCGCATGCCCGCGACCCAGCGCAGGTCGAAGCGCGCGCCGATCGCATCGAACAGTTGGCGGGCGGTGAGGCGATCCATCGGAAATTGCCGCAGGCGGGTGGTCGACCGGCGCAGTGTAACCCAGCCGCCTGCGCGCGCCGGCGCACCCTTGCGGCCGCGGCGCGGCTCAGGCGTTGGCGCGCAGCGCGCCGCGCAGGGTGGCCAGCAGCGCGGCGGGGTCGGTGGCCGCGCGCAGCGCCGTGGTCACCTCGCCATCGGAAAACAGCTCGGCCAGCTCGGCCAGCAACTTGAGGTGCTGGTCGGTGAAATGCGCGGGGACCAGCAACACCGCGACGAGATCGACCGCGATGCCGTCATCGGCGCCGAAATCGATCGGCGTGGCCAGGCGCACGAATGCGGCGCTGGCCTGCTCGACCGCGCTGCTGCGGCCGTGCGGGATCGCCACGCCGTGGCCGAGCCCGGTGCCACCGAGCCGTTCGCGCGCGCGCAGCGCATCGCGCACCGCGCCGGCGTCGGCACTGCCCGCGAGCAGCGCGGCGAGCTGCTCGATGAGATCGTTCTTGTCGCGCGCGGCAAGGTCGGTACGGACCCGTTCCACGGACAGCAGGTCGAGGAAAGGCATGTGTCAAGGCGCGCGTCGGCGCAAGCGGACAACCCCGACAGTCTAGCAGGCAGCCATCGTCCGTGGTCCGCCCGTACCGGATCGCCGCGGTGGCCAGCTGGGTGACGCCGCGCCGTCGCTGCGGCGCGGCCACGCGGCCGGGCCGCGGGCGGACCAGGTGCGCGCTGCGTACCTGGTCCGCGTGCGATGTGGGTCAGTGGGCGGGGTCCGCGGCCCGCCGGCCTTCAGGCGTAGCGCGTCGCGCGCACCGTGTTGGCCTTGTGGTCGGTGAGCTTTTCCTTGTGCTTGCGCAGTTGGGTCTCGACCTTGTCCACGAGCACGTCGATCGCGGCGTACATGTCCTGCGCGGTGGCGTCGGCGCGCAGCGTCTTGCCCGATACCTGCATCGTCACCTCGACCTTGTGCAGGAGTTTCTCCACGCCCAGCGTGATCACGACATCATGCAGCTGGTCGAAGACCCGCGTGACCCGTTCGAACTTGGCTTGCGCGTAGTCGCGCAGCGCGGGAGTGACTTCGACTTGACGACCTTTGACGTTGATCTGCATGGCTCATTTCCTCGCAAGGCGGCAGCTTCGGTGCTGCCGGTCATTCATGCCGCGTGGCCTGCCGGAGCGGCAGCTCGCGCGGTCCGCAGATTTCGACATGGGTTTGGGGCGTGGGTTCCCTCCTGGATGGGTGCGGGGTGGAGATGGTGGCGGGGTTGCGGTGCGCGTCAGCGCGTGCCGATGCGACTGCGGTCGTTGGACGAGGGAATGTTCAATGCCTCGCGATACTTGGCCACCGTACGTCTTGCCACATTGATGCCGCGACGGTTGAGTTCAAGCGTGAGGCCCTGGTCGGACAGCGGTTGCGATGGCACCTCCTCGTCGATGAGCTTGCGGATCATCGCCTGGATCGCGGTGGCCGAGGCGACGCCACCATCGCTGGTGGTCACGCCACTGGAGAAGAACTGCTTGAACTCGAAGGTGCCGCGCGGCGTGTGCAGGTACTTGCGCGTGGTGACGCGGCTGATGGTGGACTCGTGCATGCTCAGTTCCTCGGCCACGTCCTTGAGCACGAGCGGGCGCATCGCCTCGGGTCCGAATTCGAGGAAGGCTTCCTGTGCGCTCACGATCGCGCGCGCGACCTTGAGTATGGTCTCGGCGCGCGTCTTGAGGCTCTTGATGAGCCAGCGCGCTTCCTGCAGCTGGCTCTTGAGGTAGGTCGCATCGTCGCGCTGGGCCTTGGCGATCAGGCTCGCGTAATGCTCGTTGATGCCCAGCCGCGGCTGACAATCGTTGGCCAGAACGACCTGCCAGCGGCCGCCGACCTTGCGCGCGTAGGCGTCGGGCGCGATGTACTCGGGTTCGGCGCTGGCATGACCCGCGCCGGGCTTGGGCGAGAGCGAGCGCACCAGTGCCAGGGCCTGGTCGAATTCGTCCGGCGTGGCGTGCAGCAACTGGCACATCTGCTCGCGGTCCTTGCGGGCGAGCGCTTCGAGGTGCTCATGCACGAGCGTGTGCGCGAGCGCGAGCCCGGGCGTGTCGGCGTCCAGCGCCGCCAGCTGCACTGCAAGGCACTCGGCCAGGGTGCGGCTGCCCACGCCCACCGGATCGAACTGCTGCACTCGGCGGCGCACGGCTTCGACCTGGGCCGCGGTCACCGCATGCAGCGGGGCCACCGCCCCCGCCAGCGCTTCGTCGCTCTCCACCAGGTAGCCGTCGTCGTCGATCGCGTCGATGATGGCGACCGCGATCGCACGGTCGCGCTCGGGCATCGGCGTGAGGTTGAGCTGCCACAGCAGGTGGTCGCGCAGGTCCTCGGGTGCGGCGTCCTGTGGCAGCGCGCCGTCCTCGGCGGTGCCGCTGCTGCGGTAGTCGCTGCGATCCAGGTCGAGCGGCTGTTCGGCGCCCAGTTCGTCGAACTCGGACTGCAGTTCGTCAGGCTCATCCTGCGTGGCGGTGTCGACCACTGCATCGTCGGCCTCGCGCTCGTCCTCGTCGGGCTCCTCGGTCTCGAGCAGCGGGTTGGATTCGAGCGCCATGCTCAGCTCGAGTTCAAGCTCCGGGCGCGACAGTTGCAGCAGGCGGATGGCCTGCTGCAGCTGGGGCGTCAGGGCCAAGGTCTGGCCCAGGCGCAATTGAAGGGCGGGTTTCATCCGACTTTGGCCGTCATTCAGGTTCATCCTAACGCCAAAGCGTGCGCGAGGGCAGCACCCGCCGCGGCGGGGCCGGCGCGGGTCGCGGCGACGGGCCTACATGCGGAATTCGTGGCCGAGATAGACCTCGCGCACCGCATCATTGGCCAGCAGTTCGGCCGGTGCGCCTTGGGCCAGCACCGCACCCTCGTTCATGATGTAGGCGCGTTCGCAGATGCCCAGCGTCTCGCGCACGTTGTGGTCGGTGATGAGGATGCCGATGCCGCGGGCCTTGAGCTGGCGCACGATGCGCTGGATGTCCAGTACCGAGATCGGGTCGATGCCCGCAAACGGCTCGTCCAGCAGCATGTAGCGTGGCCGCGCCGCCAGCGCGCGCGCGATTTCCACGCGGCGGCGTTCGCCACCGGACAGGCTCACGCCCTGCTGCGTTGCGATATGGCCGATTTGCAGCTCGTCCAGCAGGCGCTCCAGTTCCTGTCGGCGGCCGTCCGCGTCGAGGTCGGCGCGCAGTTCGAGGATCGCGAGGATGTTGTCGGCCACGCTCAGGCGGCGGAATACCGACGGCTCCTGGGGCAGGTAGCCGAGGCCGAGGCGCGCACGCGCGTGCATCGGCAGGGTGGTCACGTCGCGCTCGTCGATGCGCACCGCGCCCGCATCCGCGCCGACCAGGCCCACGATCATGTAGAACGAGGTGGTCTTGCCGGCGCCGTTGGGGCCGAGCAGGCCGACGATCTCGCCTTCTTCCAGCCTGAACGAGAAATCGCGCACCACCGCGCGGGCGCGAAAGCTCTTGCGCAGGCCGTTCGCGCTCAGCATCAGGCGCCGCCGGCGGGCTGCGCCGGCGCGGCCGGTTTGGCCGCCGGCTTGGCCTTGGGCTGGATGATCACGTGCACCGGCGCGCTGCCGCCGACGTCACCGCTCTCCATCGCGCCGGTCTGGGTGTTGTAGGTCATGTGCTGGCCATGGAACTCGCTGTGTCCCTGCCGCACCACGCTCACGTCGCCGTCCAGCACGACCACGCCGGTGTCGGCGTCGTAGTCGATGCGCGCGGCCTGGCTGGTCACGTGGTCGCCATCGTCGGTGACCTCCTCCAGCCGCGCCGGCTTGCCGGTAAGGACCACGCGCTGGATCTCGTCGGACACGTCGTGCCCCTTGGCGTCCTTGGCGCCCGCACCGTGCTGGTACAGCTTGGCCTGGTCGGCATCGGCGCGCATGGTGCCGCGGCTCATGCGCACGTTGCCGGTGAAGGTGGTCACGCCGGGCGCCTTGGCCGAGGTCTGCTCGATGCGCGAATGGTTGGCGCGGATGTCCAGCGGCTGGTTGCGGTCGTCGCTGCGCGCGGCGGCCGTGGTGGCCAGCAGCGCGGTGGCCAGCAGCAGCGCGCGCATCGCCTCAGCGTGGTTTGGGACTGCGCGCGGGCTGCCAGCGCGCATGCACATCGGCGAGGAGTTCAAGGGTTTTTGCATCGAGGTCACCGCGCATGCCAGTGCCGCTGAGTATAGAGCCGGGCTCGCTGATCGTGACCTGCGCATCGCTGGCCAGGCGCCGTTGCCGGGGCCACACGCTGAGGTCGCGGCTGCGGATCTGCAGTGGCGCGGAATCGCCGTCGGCGGCGCGCTGCAGTTCCACCGCGCCCTGCAACTGCATGAGCTCACCCTCGCGGTCGACCCAGGCGGTGTCGGAGCGGCCGTGCCAGGCCTTGCCGTCACCGTCGATGAGCAGGTAGTGCGGTGCGGTCACGTAGATCGAGCCGTCGCCATCGCCGCGCCGTGCCAGCGCCGGCCCGCTGACCTGGAAGGTGCGCCGGCCCTGCGCATCGAGCGCATCGAGCGTGAAGTCGGTCAGCGTGTAGTCCGAGCGTGGCGGCCCGGCGAAGGTCTGCGCGTTGGTGCGGTCGCGGTTGAGCCACACCAGGTACTGCGTGAGCGCGGCGGCGAACGCGAGTACACCCACGCCCAGCCAGTAGCGGCGGCCCATGCGCGCCATCAGCCCAGGAACACGGCCAGTTCGGACTCGACCTTGCCCTGTGCGGCCAGCAGCAGGTCGCAGACCTCGCGTGCGGCACCGTCGCCGCCCGCGTGGCGCGTGCGCCAATGGGCACGCTCGCGCAGCCACGGGTGGGCGTTGGCTACCGCGATCGCCAGTCCCACCTCGCGCATCGGCGCAAGGTCGGGCAGGTCGTCGCCGGTGTAGGCCACCTGCTCCGGCTGCAAGGCCAGCGCCGCGATGAGCTGGCGCAGGCAGGCGCGTTTGTCACGCTGGTCCTGGTAGACGTGGGCCACGCCCAGTTCGGCCATGCGCTCGGTGACGATGCGGCTCAGCCGCGCGGTGATCACGGCCACTTCGATGCCGTTGGCGAGCAGGCGCCGGAAGCCGAGGCCGTCATGCACGTGGAAGGCCTTGCGCTCATGGCCGTCGGCGCCGTACACGAGCCTGCCGTCGGTGAGCACGCCGTCGACGTCGAACACCGCAAGCCGGATGCGGGCGGCGCGCTGCCTGATGTCGGCGGGAAGATCGGTCGGAAGCATCGCGGGAGCTCAGGCTGGAAGGCTAGCGCCGTGGCGCATGTGTCCGCGCGCAGAGACGCCGCGGCGCGGGGTCGGGGCCGTGCCGGTCCCGGGCAAGGCTGCGGTACGCACACCGGCGCGGCCCAAGCAGTTGCGCGCCCGCGGCGCGTGCGCCCGTCCGCGGGCGGCGTCCTGGCCTGCGGGCCGCAGGCGCTCAAACCACCCGCGCGCGCAGCAGGTCATGGATGTTGAGTGCGCCGACCAGCCGCTGGCCGGCATCGACCACCAGCAGCGCGTGGATCTTGTGCGCTTCCATGAGTTGGGCGGCCTCGACCGCAAGCCGGTCGGCGCTGATGGTCTTGGGCTGCGCGGTCATGAGGCGCGTGACTGCGGTGCTGCGCAGGTCGATGTCGTCGTCATCGACCGCGCGGCGCAGGTCGCCGTCGGTGAACACGCCGGCCAGCCGCCCTTGCCCATCGACGATCGCGGTCATGCCCAGGCCCTTGCGCGTCATCTCGACCAGCGCCTCGCTCATGCTCGCGTCGGTGCGCACGCACGGGATCTGGTCGCCCGTGTGCATCACGTCGCTGATCTTGAGCAGCAACTGCCGGCCGAGGCTGCCGGCCGGGTGCGAGCGCGCGAAGTCCTCGTTGGTGAAGCCGCGTGCCTCCAGCAGTGCGATCGCCAGCGCATCGCCCATCACCAGCGCGGCAGTGGTGCTGGAGGTCGGCGCGAGCCCGAGCGGGCAGGCCTCGGCTGGCACGCTGGTGTCCAGGTGCACGTCGGCCAGGCGCGCGAGCGAGGATTCACGGTTGCCGGTCATCGCCACCAGCGCGATGCCCTGGCGCTTGATCTGCGGCACGATCATCAGCAGCTCGTCGGTCTCGCCCGAGTTGGACAGCGCCAGCACCACGTCCTTGCGCGTGATCATGCCCAGGTCGCCGTGGCTGGCTTCGCCCGGATGCACGAAGAATGCGGGCGTGCCGGTCGAGGCCATGGTCGCTGCGATCTTGCGCGCGACGTGGCCCGACTTGCCCATGCCCGACACCACCACGCGGCCATTGCAGTCGAACATGAGCTGGCAGGCGCGCAGGAAGTCGGTGCCGATGCGCCCGCGCAGCGCCACGATCGCGCGCGCCTCGGTGTCGATCACGGTCTGCGCGCTGGCGATCAGCGCGGTGGCGTCGAGCAGGCTGCGGCTGGCCGGCGGGGTCGGGGAGGGGTTGGGTGCGTTCATGGACGGGGCACAGGATGGACGCGGCTTGCTTTCGTGCAGGTGTCGAAATTGGGTACCATTGGCGGCCCGCGATTGTAGCCTGTTCGCCCGTGACCCATGCGGCGCGGCGCCGATCGCGCCGGCGCGCCCGCCCGCGGCCGCGCCCGATCGCCGCCTTTTCGCCCGCAAACGTGCACACCATGGACAGCTCGGTCATCCACAATCTCATCGCGCAGGGCCTGCCCGATGCGCAGGTCGAGGTGCGCGGCGACGACGGCGTGCACTTCGAGGCACTGGTGGTGAGCGCGGCCTTCGAGGGCAAGCTGCCATTGGCGCGCCACCGCATGGTGTACGCGACGCTGGGCGAGCTCATGGGCGGCGCGATCCACGCGCTGTCGGTGCGCGCGCTCACGCCGGTCGAGGCCGCCGCACGGTTCCAGGACTGATCGTTCCGGGGAACAGGAAGTCGCCCCACCTGCCCGCCGCCGCCCGCGGCCCACTTCCCCTTCCCCATTTTCCGCTGCCGGTGCTGCAATGGCCAAAATCCTCATCAATGGCGGACAACCGCTGCATGGCGACGTGACGATCTCCGGCGCCAAGAACGCGGTGCTGCCGATCCTGGCCGCCACGTTGCTGGCCGACGGCCCGGTCACGATCGGCAACGTGCCGCACCTGCACGATGTCACCACCACGATGGAACTGCTCGGCCAGATGGGCGTGGACCTGGTCATCGACGAGCGCATGAAGATCCACGTCGACCCGCGCCCGGCCAAGCGCTATTTCGCGCCCTATGACCTGGTCAAGACCATGCGCGCCTCGATCCTCGTGCTCGGGCCGCTGGTGGCGCGCTTCGGCGAGGCGGTGGTGTCGCTGCCCGGTGGCTGCGCGATCGGCTCGCGCCCGGTCGACCTGCACCTCAAGGGCCTGCAGGCGCTCGGGGCGCAGGTGTCGGTCGAGGGCGGCTACATCAAGGCCTATGCCAAGCGCCTCAAGGGTGCGCGCATCCACCTCGACCTCGTCACCGTGACCGGCACCGAGAACCTCATGATGGCGGCCGCGCTCGCCCACGGCACCACCGTGATCGAGAACGCGGCGCAGGAACCCGAGGTCGTCGACCTGGCCCATTGCCTCAATGCGATGGGCGCGCGCATCGAAGGCGCGGGCACCGCCACGCTCGTGATCGAGGGCGTCGAGCGCCTCGCCGGCACCTGCTACGACGTGCTGCCCGACCGCATCGAGACTGGCACCTTCCTCGTCGCCGGCGCGATCACCGGCGGCAAGGTGATGGCCAAGCACGCGCGGCCGCGCACGCTCGATGCGGTGCTGTCCAAGCTCGAAGAGGCCGGCGCGCAGATCAACACCGGCGAGGACTGGATCGAACTGGACATGGGCGGGCGCAGGCCCAGGGCGGTCAACATCACCACCGCGCCGTATCCGGCCTTCCCGACCGACATGCAGGCGCAGTTCACCGCGCTCAACTGCGTGGCCGAAGGCGTGGGCGTGATCACCGAGACCGTGTTCGAGAATCGCTTCATGCATGCGCTCGAACTGCAGCGGCTGGGCGCCGACATCCACGTCGAGGGCAACAGCGCGATCATCAAGGGCGTGCCGAGGATGTCGGGCGCGCCGATGATGGCCACCGACCTGCGTGCCTCGGCTTCGCTGGTGCTGGCCGGGCTGGTGGCGCACGGCGACACCCAGATCGACCGCATCTACCACATCGACCGCGGCTACGAGAACATCGAGGAAAAACTCGGCGGCCTGGGTGCGCACATCCGCCGCCTGCCCAGCTGAGGCGCGCGCCGCGGGCGCTGCGCCGCCCGCACCCGCGCGCCGGCATGCGCCTGGGGCCGCACGCGGCGGCCGCGTCACTGCACCCGTGCGCTCACCAGGCGGCCGCGCTGGTCGTATTCCACGTTGCCGTAACCGCGCGCGTCCTCGACCTGCACGTACACATGTGGCTTGCCGCACAGCCCGCTGCGGCGGATCGCGACGTCCTTGACCACCGCACCCGGCATCGCCTCGATCAGCCCGGGCGCGGCCGCGATCAGCGTGGGCAGTTGCGTGAACGGGAAGTCGGCGCGTGTGAACGGTCGGTTGCAGTCGAAGGCGATGGCATCGGCCTCGCGCCACAGGCGCAGCTTGCCCTCGCGATCGACGAGCCAGGTCGAAACACGCTTGGCGCGCGCGTCCTGCAGCAGGTCGACCGACAGCTGCTGCGCGTCGAAGCCGATGCGCTTGAATGCCAGTTCCGCACCGAGCTGCGCCTGCAGGCGCGCGAGGTCGCCGGCGATGTCGCGCAGGAAGTCGCGCGTGCGGCCATCGCCCGCCAGTTCGACGGGGGCGGCCGCGGGTGCGGCGGGCGCCGCTGGCGCCGCGCCCTCGAGCAGGCGCGCGATGTCACGCGTGTGCCAGGCCTCGGCACTGAATTCGCGGGCCTTGCCGCGGCTGCCGTCGGGTGGCCAGAACAGGTGGAGCTGGGCCTCCAGGTTGCCTGCGCCGGTCAGCACCACGCGCCAGCCCATGGCCTCGCACATCATGCCCGCGCCGAGCGTGATGGTGCCGGGCGGGTCATAGCCGTTGGCCGCGGCGATCGCGCGCGCCTGGCGCAGCAGCCGCGCACCGGTCGCGGCATCCAGCGCGGCGAAGGCGAGCCGGCCGCGGCAGTCGACCGCAGCGGCCTTGACCGGCTCGCCGGGTGGCATCGGCTGGCCCGGCAGGGCCTCGTAACGATCGAAATCGGCGCCCTGCTGCACCAGCAGGCTCGCATGGTGTTCGCCCAGCCGGAACTCGACCAGTTCGGCGCTGCGGCCGATGCGGCTCGCGAACGCCGCCTTGAGCGCGGCCGGCTCATCGAGTGGATGGGCGGGAGCGTTCGGTACCTGCGCGAGGGCCAGGCCCACCTGCAGCACGCACGGGGCGATGCCGCACCACCGCGCGCGTGGATCAATCCTTGTCGACATGCAGCACCGTGCCCTTGAGGCTGAATTCGACCCGGCCATCGTGGCGCGGGGTGGCGAGGTGGAAGGTCCAGATCGGCGAGTCGGTGAGCGAGATCACGCCGCTGGAATCGCCGCGCTCGAGTTCGATGCCCGTGACCTGTGCCGTGGGCAGGTCGAGCCGCTTGCGGGCGCTGGCCAGCATCGCGGGCAGGCGCGGGAAGTCGATCTCGAGCAGCTCGATCACATGGTGGTCGAGCGCCGCGCGCGACGGATACTCCTTGAACTTGACCGGGGTCGGCCCGCGCAGCGTGCCGTGGTCGTAGTGCCAGCGGTCGATGAAGTCGCGCTGGCGCTGGTCCTGGATCCACAGTTCGACCTTGCTGTCGGCGTCGATCACGAGCTTGTAGACCTTGATCGGCGGCCCGACCTCGGCGATGAGCCGGGTCAGCATGTCGGTGAGGTTGGGCCAGGCGAAGTCGCCCGCCTCGGCGCGCGCGACACCGTCCTGGGCGCGTGCGCCCGCGCCGGCCAGCACCACCAGCGCGAGCGTCAGGAACAGGATCGGTTGGCGCATGGCGACTCCGGAACTGGACGATGCCGCGGCGGCGGCTGGCTCGATGTCCAACACGCGTGGGGCAGGCAACCGAACAGGGCGGGCCTGCCGAGGGTTCCCGGACGCGGGCCCCGCGTGGCGCGTCAGTCCAGCTGCAGCAGGCGCAGCGTGACGATGTCGCCCTTGCCGTCGTCCTGCTCGATCTGCACGGGCAGATAGCCCAGCTGCGCCGCAAACCAGCTGCGCGAGACGCGGCGGCGATGGTTGCGGCCGATGCGGTCGCGCACCAGCACCGCGCTGTGGAAGCTGCCGGCCGGCACCGTGACGACGGCATCGGCCGCGCGCACGTAGCTCATGTGCTCGACCTGGTCGGCCACCGCCACCGCGTACTCGAAGCGGCTCGCGCCACGCAGCAGGTCGAGCGCGAGTGCGAGCGTCACGCTCTGGCGGTCGATCAGGCCGGGCACGCTGGCGTAGTCGTGGTCCTGCCCGTTCTCGCGCACGTGCACGCGCTGCGCGGCCCAGTCGAAGTCGGCGTGGCGCGTGCGCGTCTTGAGCACGCTGTCCTGGCGATAGTCGTAGCGCAGCGGCTGCGGGCGGCCATCGCGCCAGCGCAGGCGCGAGGTTTCCACCACCTGCACGCCGGCCATGCGCGCCAGGCCCGAGGTGCCGCGCGTGTCGCTGCGCAGCGTCCAGCTGCCATCGCCGTTGTCACGCAACTCCAGCGTGGTGCGCCCGACTTCCTGGCCATTGCGCAGCGTCAGGTACTGGGCGTGGAACGGCTTGAGCGCGGGCGCATCGGCCGCGGCCGACACGGGGGGAGCACAGCACAGCAGCAGGGCCAGCAGCAGGAGTCTCATCACGGGGTCCGGGCAGCGCGCGGGCGAGTGTCGGCGGTGGTGCCTGAACCTGCGCTCACGCGAACGTGGTGCCGTGCGCGGGCAGTTGCAGCGGCGCGGGCAGCGCAGCGCCATCGAGGCGGACCTCGCCTGCGGCCAGTTCGACGCGGCCGCGCGCGATGAGGTCGACGCAGGCCAGCAGCAGGCGGTGCTCGTGCGGCAGCAGGCGCTGCGCCAGCGTCTCGGGCGTGTCGCCCGCGTGGATCGGGATGCGTACCTGCGCGAGCAGCGGACCGCCGTCGAGTTCGGCGGTGACGAAATGCACGCTGCTGCCGTGTTCGGCATCACCCGCGGCCAGCGCGCGCTCGTGGGTGTGCAGCCCCGGATACCTGGGCAGCAGCGAGGGATGGATGTTGATGATGCGGCCATGCCACGGCGCGAGCACGGCGCCATCGAGGATGCGCATGAAGCCGGCCAGCACGATGAGGTCGGGCGTGCTCGCGGCGATGCGCGCGAACAGCTCGGCGTCGAAGGCGGCGCGCGTGGGATGGCTGCGCGGAGTGAGCGCGAGCGTGGCGATGCCGGCGGCCTCGGCGCGGCGCAGGCCGTGCGCGGCCACCTTGTCGCTGGCCACCAGCACCAGTTCGATCGGCAGCTGGCCCGCTGCGCGCGCATCGATCAGCGCCTGCAGGTTGGAGCCGCGTCCGGACACCAGTACCGCCACCCGCAGCGGCCGGGACCTGCTCATGAAATGTGCACGCGCCCGTCGTCGCGCGCGGCTTCCACCACGCCGATCGTCCACGCGGCCAGGCCGAGGCCTTCGAGCACGTCGAGCGCATGGCCGGCCTGGTCGCGGCGCAGGATCAGCGCATAGCCGATGCCGCAGTTGAAGGTGCGCAACATCTCCGCCTCGGCGACATTGCCTTCGCGCTGCAGCCAGTCGAACAGCGGCGGGCGCTTCCACGCGCTCGTGTCGAGCGCGATGCCAAGCGGTTCGGGCACCACGCGGATGATGTTTTCGCGCAGGCCGCCGCCGGTGATGTGGGCCATGCCGCGCACCGGCAGCTGCTTGAGCAGGGTCAGGATCGGCTTGACGTAGATCGTGGTCGGCGCGAGCAGCGCGTCGGCCAGCGGCACGCCAGCCAGGTCCAGCTGCCACGGATGGCCCGTGCGCGCGAGGATCTTGCGGATCAGCGAGTAGCCATTGGAGTGCGCGCCGCTAGAGGCGATGCCGACGATCACGTCGCCGGCCTCGATCTGGCTGCCATCGATCAGCGCGGACTTCTCCACCGCGCCGACGGTGAAGCCGGCCAGATCGTACTCGCCCGGCGGATACATGTCGGGCATCTCGGCCGTCTCGCCGCCGATCAGCGCGCAGCCGGCCAGTTCGCAGCCGCGCGCGATGCCGCCGACCACCGCCACGGTGGTGTCGACATCGAGCTTGCCGGTGGCGAAATAGTCGAGGAAGAACAGCGGCTCGGCACCCTGCACCAGCACGTCGTTGACGCACATGCCGACCAGGTCGATGCCGATCGTGGCGTGGCGCGCGAGGGTCTGGGCGAGCTTGAGCTTGGTGCCCACGCCGTCGGTGCCCGACACCAGCACCGGCTCGCGATAGCGCCCGCCCAGTTCGAACAGCGCGCCGAAGCCGCCCAGCCCCGCCATGACCTCGGACCGGAAGGTGCGCCGGACCAGCGGCTTGATGCGCTCGACGACTTCATTGCCGGCATCGATGTCGACACCGGCGGCGCGGTAGCTCAGGGGCTCGGAGGGCGTGGACATGGCCAGGGCGGTGGTTCGCGGCCGCGCATTCTAGCATCGGCCGTGCCAGCCAAGCCGCCGCGGGCGCCGGTGATTGGACGTGCTGGCGTGCTTTGGGCAGACTTGCGTGGTCCTTGCCCTGGATGGACTTCGACCGTGTCCCTGCTTCGCCTGCTGCACTTCGTGCTGGCCGCGTGCGTGCTCGCGGCGAGCCTGCCTGCCAACGGCGCGCGCTTGCCCTACAGCGGCAGCGTGCAGGTGCGCTCGCAGGACGAGGCCGAGCGCGCCGATGCGCTGCGCAGCGCGCTGGCCAAGGTGGTGATCGAGCGCAGCGGCGATGCGGCGGCGCTCGCGCGCGAGGACGTCGCCAACGAGGTGGCCAAGGCCGACCGCTACGTGCTGCAGTACAGCTACCAGCGCGCGGCGCCCGGCGCGCCGCTGCAGCTGGTCGCGCAGTTCGACGCGGCGGCGGTCGATGCGCTGCTGCTGCGGCTGGGCCTGCTTGCGGAAACACCGGCCACGGGCGCGGTGGCCGGCCAGACCCGGGTGTGGATCGGTGGTCTGCACGACGCCGACGACTGGCTGCGCGTATCCGGTTACCTCGCCCGCCATCCCATGCTGCGCGACAGCCGGCCGCTGGCCGCACACGACGAGGGCGTGCTCATGCAGTTGGACCTGGCCGGCACGCTGGCGCAATTCCTCGACGCGCTGGCGCAGGAGCGCACGCTGGTGCCGGATGCGGGTGCCGCGCATGCGGATGCCGCGGCCACGCTGCTGCTCGTGCCATGACTCGATGCTGCGCCACCTGCCCAACCTGATCACGATATTGCGCATCGCGCTGGTGGTGCCGCTGTGCCTGCTGGTGCTGTCGCGGCAGTGGCCGCAGGCGCTGGCGGTGGCTGCGGTCGCGGGCGTGAGCGATGCGCTGGACGGCTTTCTCGCCAAGCGCTTCGGCTGGCAGAGCTGGATCGGCGGCATGCTCGATCCACTCGCCGACAAGCTGCTGCTCATCGCCTCGTTCGTCACGCTCGCCGTGGTCGAGGCGATTCCGGCATGGCTGGCCGCGCTCGTGGTCGGGCGCGACCTCGTGATCGTCGCCGGCGCGTTCGCCTACCATGCGCTGATCGGGCGCTTCAGCGCCCAGCCCACGCGCTTGTCCAAATGGACGACCGTGGTGCAGATCGCATTCGTGCTGTACACGCTGCTGCGGCTGACCGGCTGGACCGCGGGCCTGCCCGAACTCGACCGGGCGTTGATGGCGCTGACCGCCGTGCTCACCCTCGCCAGCGGCGCCCATTACGTCATCGTGTGGGGCCGCCGCGCACTCACGCAAACCAGGAGCCCGTCGTGAATGAACCGCTTCCCCCGCGCGGGCTCGACCTGCGCTGGCAATGGCTGATCCTGCTCGGCCTGATCGGCGCGCTGCTGTACTGGCTGCGACCCGTGCTCATGCCGTTCGCGGTGGCGGCGCTGTTTGCCTACCTGTTCGATCCACTGGTCGACCGGCTCGAGCGCCGGCTCGGACGATCGCTCGCGGTGAGCCTGGTGTTCACGCTGGTGACGATCCTCCTGATCGCGGTGGTGCTGGTGCTGGTGCCGTTCATCGAGCACCAGATCAGCAACTTCCTCGGCCAGTTGCCGGTGTGGGTGGGCTGGCTGCAGACCCATGCGCTGCCCTGGCTGCAGCAGCGCTTTGGCGTGACGCCCGAACTGCTCGACACCCAGCGCATCTTCGATGCGTTGCAAAAGCACTGGAAGGAGGCCGGCGGACTGGCCGCCAGCGTGATCGGCGAGGTGTCGCGCTCGGGCCTCGCGCTGGTCGGCTGGATCCTCAATCTCGTGATGATCCCGGTGGTCGGCTTCTACCTGCTGCGCGACTGGGACGTCCTCATCGAGCGCATCAACGGTCTCATCCCGCGTGCGGTGGAGCCGGTGGTGTCACGGCTCGCGCGCGAGTCCGACCAGGTGCTCGCCGCGTTCCTGCGCGGCCAGCTCAGCGTGATGCTCGCGCTCGGCCTGTTCTACGGCGTGGCGCTGTGGCTGGCCGGCATCAGCGTGGGGCCGCTGATCGGCATGCTGGCCGGGCTCATCAGCTTCGTGCCCTATCTGGGCGCGATCACCGGCGTGCTCATGGGCGTGGTCGCGGCGCTGGTGCAGTACCAGGACTGGGCCCACGTGCTGCTGGTGCTGGGCGTGTTCGTGGTCGGGCAGATGCTGGAAGGCTACGTGCTGGTGCCGCGCCTGGTCGGCGACAAGATAGGCCTGCATCCGGTGGCGGTGATCTTCGCGGTGCTGGCCGGCGGCGAACTGTTCGGGTTCCTCGGCATCCTGCTCGCGTTGCCGGTGGCGGCGGTGGTGATGGTGCTGCTGCGCTACGTGCATGAGCGCTATACCGGCAGCGCGCTGTATCACGAGGGCGCAGCGGACGCGGTCGCGACCGCGGCGGCGCATGCCGAGGGTGCCGCGGCAGCGGTGCCGACGGCGCCTGCGGCAGCGGTGGCGGCGCCGGCCGCGGATCCTCCCGCCGCGCCATGAGCGCGCAGTTGCCGCTCGCGTTGCGCTGGCCCGCGCACCAGCGGCTGGCGGGCTTCCGGCCCGGTGCCAATGCGCTCGCGCTCGAACTGGTGCGCGGCGCGGCCACGCAGCCGGGCACGGCGTGGCTGTACCTGTCCGGCCCGCCCGGCAGCGGACGCACCCACCTGCTGGTTGCCGCCTGTGCCGCCGCGCAGGCACAGGGGCGCAGCGCGCAATACCTGCCGCTGGCGAGTCTGCCCGATGCGACCGCGGCGCTGCGCGGCTGTGGCGGCAGCGCGCTGCTCGCGATCGACGACGTGGATGCGATCGCGGGTGTGGTCGACGCCGAGCAGGCGCTGTTCGACCTCTACAACCGCTGCCGCAGCGACCAGGCCAGCGTGCTGTTCGCCGCCGGCGCCGCGCCCGCGCAACTGGCGCTGGTGCTGCCCGACCTCGCCTCGCGCCTGGCCGCCTGTACCCAGCTCGTGCTCAGGCCCCTGGCCGAGGCCGAGCGGCGTGAACTGCTGCGGGAGCGCGCACACGCGCGCGGCATCGAACTGGACGCGGGCGTGCTCGACTGGCTGTTCACGCGCAGCCAGCGCGACCTCGGCTCGCTGCTCGCCTTGCTCGAACGCATCGACCAGGCCTCGCTGGCGAGCCAGCGTCGCGTCACCGTGCCGTTCCTGCGCAGCCTGCTCGACTGACCCAGGCGCGGGCGCCGCGCCGGCTCAGCGCTGCGCGTGCTGCGCCGACAGCTTCTTCATGAGCGGCAGCACCGCGATTGCGATGAGCGTGCACACGATCGCCGCGATGCCGAGCTTGTTGAACAGGTTGGTGTAGATCGGCAGCGTCTGCAGCGGCTCGGTGATGTCCTCGGGCACGCTCGCGTAGGTCGCCACCACGCCGCCGAGGTACTGCGACACGCCCGAGGCGACGAAATACGCGCCCATCATGAAGCCGCCCATGCGCTCGGGGACGTAACGCGCGATCATCGCCAGGCCCAGCCCGCTCACCAGCAGTTCGCCGAGCGAGATCGCGCCATAGCCCCACACCATGAGCCACGAGGACACCTTGCCGTTGGCGTCGGCATAGCTGCCCGCGGCGCCGTAGATGAAGAAGCCGAGCGCGATGATCACGAAGCCGATCGCGAACTTGGCGGCGATCGACAGGTTCTTGCCGCGCTTGCCCGACCAGGTGTACCACCACGCCAGCAGCGGGCTGAGGATGAAGATCCAGATCGGGTTGAGCGCCTGGAACTGCGCCGGCGACCAGGTGAACAGCGTGCTGCCGAACAGCGTGAAGCTCCAGTCGACATTGCGCAGCGCGAACAGGCTCAGCGAAGTCGACATCTGCTGGTAGAAGATGAAGTAGAACACCGTCTGCACCGTCAGCACCAGCGCGGCGATGAGGCCGGCGCGCTCGTCCTTGCGCCCGATCGCGATGAGGTAGACGAACACGCCGAGCACGCCGATCGCGGCGATGTAGACGAAGGCGCGCGCCACCGCCTGATGCTGCAGGATGTAGGCCGACGCGAACACCGCCGCCACGCCCAACCCGAGCACCGCGCCGAGCTTGCCCGGACTGACCGGCTGCTGGTCCGGCGCCGAGCCGATGTGCGCCATGCTCGCGCGCATCGCCAAGTAGTTGAACAGGCCGACCACGAGTCCGGCCGCGCACACCGCGAAGGCGACGTGCCAGCCCAGTTCATTGCCGTAGTTCGCGTTGACGTAGTCCTTGAGCCACGGCGTGAGCAGCTGCGAGATCATCGCGCCGAGGTTGACGGCCATGTAGTAGATCGTGAAGGCGCTGTCGATGCGCGCATCGTCGCCCTCGTAGATCTTGCGCACGAGGTTGCCCGCGTTGGCCTTGAACAGGCCGTTGCCGACCACGATCACGCCCAGCGCGCAGAACAGGAACCAGGTGCTTTCGGTCGGCACCACCATGAGCGCATAGCCGATCGCGAGGATGAACGCGCCGAGCAGCATCGTGCGGCGCGTGCCCAGGATCTTGTCGCCGACCCAGCCGCCGATCGCGGGGGCGACGTAGATGAGCGCCGCGGCCGCACCCCACACGAGATTGGCGCGGTCGTCGGAGAACGCCAGGCGCTGCACCATGTAGTACACGATGAGCACCTGCATGCCGTAGTAGCCGAACCGCTCCCACATCTCGATGAGGAATACGGTGGTGAACGAGCGGGTCTGGCTCGGGCGTGCGGGCAGTGTGTTCATCGCGGGGTCCGTGCAGGCAAAACAGGGCAAGGGTAACGCATGCGCACGCGACGCCGTGCTGCGCCGCACGCAGGGCAAGGTCTCAGGCGCGGCGCGCCGGTGCGGGCAGCCAGCGCTGCGTGAGCGTGGCCAGCAGCAGCGTGTAGAGCGCCGCCAGCAGCGCCGAGGCCATCACGTCGGAGAGGAAATGGCGTGCCATGTCGATGCGCGCCGCGATCGCGAACAGCGGCGCGCACAGCAGGGCCGCGCGCTGCCACCACGCGGGACAGGCGGCCGCGATCGGCAGCAGCAGGCCGAAGTAGAACGAGGAATGGCCCGAGGGGAAGCTGCCGCCGCCGACGAACCAGACCTGCGACCAGTCGCCGCTGGCGAGCACCTGTTCGGGACGCAGGCGGCCGAACAGGCTCTTGCCCAGCATCATCGAGGCGATCGTGGCCAGTTGCACGAGGGCGGCCAGCGCCAGCACGCGCGGCCAGCGCGCCTCGCGCATGAGCGCGAGGCCGGCCAGCGCGAGCGCGAGCGTGATCGAGCCGGCGAGCCAATACCAGGTGTGCAGGCCCGAGAGCGTGTCGAGCAGGTCCAGCGGCACCACGAACACGTCCGCGCGCTCCAGGCCGCTGGCGCGGATCCACTGCGCGAGCATGCGGTCGATGCCGAGCAGTCCGGCCGTGCCGAGCGCGCCGAACAGCACCGCCGCGATGAGCAGGAAGCGCCGGCTCATGCGTGCCCCCGCGCGTGCCGCCCCATGCCCGCGGTCACGGCCCGGCCGTGGCTTGCCCCGTTCGCGATCGACATCCACCGCCCTCCCCAAGCAAGAACGCCACCACCTGCGCAGGTCGAGCAGCGCCTGTGGCATGATCGAACGTGTTGCGCGGCCGCCGGCCGCCACGGCGATATTCCGCGATCGGCGCATCGTTGTTCAAGTCGGGGTACTGCCCCGGCCGTGACACCGGCGCAGCGCTGCGCACTTCGCGGGCGATGGGATGGGGGTTTGCACGGCATGCCAAGCACCGAGCCGAGGGGGCCGCGCCAGATCGCGCGCGCATTCAAGTGGTCGATGCAGGGCCTGCGCGCGGCCTGGCGCCACGAGGCCTCGTTCCGCCTCGAAGGCTACCTGTTCGTGATCCTGTTCCCGCTCGGCCTGTGGCTCGGCCACGGCGCGCTGGAGAAGGCCTTGCTGGTCGGCAGCCTGCTGCTCGTGCTCGCGGCCGAACTGCTCAACTCGGCCATCGAGGCCGTCGTCGACAAGACCACGCCCGAGTTCAACGAACTGGCCGGCCGCGCCAAGGACATGGGCTCGGCGGCGGTGTTGCTGCTCATGTGCAACGTGCTGCTGTGCTGGGGACTGGTGCTGTACCCGCGTGCCTGAGCCCGCGCCGCGCGGCGCCACTTGCGCGCACGCGCAGGCGGCCCCACAGTGCGCACTGCCGGCGTGGCCGGTGGCACTGACGGAGGCGCCATGCGCACGATTCGCCTGTTGATCCTGCTCACGCTGCTGGCTGGCCTGGGCGGTTGCGGCTACAACCAGATCCAGGCCAACGACGAGGCGGTCAAGGCCGGCTGGTCGGAGGTGCTCAACCAGTACCAGCGCCGCGCCGATCTCGTGCCCAACCTCGTCAACACGGTCAAGGGCTATGCCCAGCACGAGGAAGCGGTGTTCACCCAGGTGACCGAGGCGCGCGCCAAGGTCGGCACCATCAAGCTCAGCGTCGACGACCTCGGCGACGAGGCCCGCATGCGGGCGTTCCAGCAGGCGCAGGGCGAGCTGTCGAGCGCGTTGTCGCGCCTCATGATGGTGTCGGAGAGCTATCCGCAGCTCAAGGCCGATGGCCTGTTCCAGAACCTGCAGGCGCAACTGGAAGGCACCGAGAACCGGGTCACGGTGGCGCGCAACCGCTACATCCAGCTGGTGCAAGACTACAACACCCACATCCGCTCGTTCCCGACCAATCTCACCGCGATGCTGTTCGGCTACAAGGCCAAGGCCAACTTCTCGGTCGACAACGAAAAGCAGATCTCCACCGCACCGACCGTCGATTTCGGCAAGCCCGCTCCGGCCCAGCCGTAGGAGGGCATGGCCGGTGCATGTCTGGCGTGGCCTGTTCGTCGCGTGGCTGTGGCTGGCCGGCGCCGCGCCGCTGGCGGCTGCGGACCTGCAGCCGGTGCCCGCGCTGCACGCGCGCGTCACCGACCTGACCGGCACGCTCGACCGCGCGCGGGCCCAGGCGCTGGAGCAGCGCCTGGCGGAACTGGAGCGGGCCAAGGGCGCGCAGCTTGCGGTGCTGATCGTGCCCACCACCCAACCCGAGGACATCGCCCAGTACGGGATCCGTGTCGGCGATGCGTGGCGGCTCGGGCGCAAGGAGGTGGATGACGGCGTGATCCTGATCGTGGCCAAGAACGACCGCCGCGTGCGCATCGAGGTCGGCACCGGACTCGAAGGCGCGATCCCCGATGCCGCGGCCGCGCGCATCATCCGCGAGTACATCACGCCCAGGTTCCGCGATGGCGACTACGCCGGTGGCATCGATGCCGCGGTCGGCGCCTTGACCCTGCTCATCAACGGCGAGGCCTTGCCGGCGCCGCTCATCGAGGAGGACGCGCCGGGCGGTGGCGACATCGACGTGGCCTGGATCGTCGCGTTCTTTGCCGCGGTATTCCTCACCACACTGCTGAGCCCAATGCCGAGGTGGCTGGGCGCGCCGCTGGTGGGCGTGGGCGTGGGCGTGGCGGTGTGGTACGCGACCGGCATGCTGGTGGCGGCGGTGGTGCTGGGACTGCTGGGCGTGCCGTTCATGCTGCTGGTGACCAGTTCCGGCAGCGGCCGCTTTGCCAGCGGTGGAGGCTCGGGTGGTTTTGGCGGTGGCGGCGGGGGTGGCGGTTGGAGTGGCGGCGGTTCGTCGGGCGGCGGCTTCAGCGGTGGCGGTGGCGGCTTTTCCGGCGGCGGCGCCTCGGGGAGCTGGTGATGCGCGCGCTGCGCCATGCCTTCGGCCTCGGCCGCGTGCGCCGGCACTTCCCGCCGGCCACGCTCGATGCGATCCAGCACGCGATCGCCGCGGGCGAGGCGCGCCATCGCGGCGAGATCGTGTTCGCGGTGGAAGCCACGCTCGGCATCGCCGCGGCCTGGCGCGGGCGCAGCGCGCGCGAGCGCGCCCGCGAGGTGTTCGCGCAGCTGCGGGTGTGGGACACCGAGTACAACAGCGGCGTGCTCATCTACCTGCTGCTGGCCGACCGCGCGATCGAGATCGTCGCCGACCGCGGCATCGCCGCGCGCGTGGATGGCGCGCAATGGCAGGGCGTGTGCGAACTGCTGCGCGAACACTGCCGGCGCGGCGACCCGGCCGGCGGCGCGCTGGCCGCGGTCGATGCGGTCAACGCGATCCTCGCCCGGTATCTGCCGGCGGGCGCTGCGCCCGCGCGCGACGAACTGCCCGACCGGCCGGTGCTGCTGTAGCGCGGTGCTGCGCCGGCGGCGCGCGGCCGAGGTTGTGGCCCGGCCACGC
The DNA here is from genome assembly GCA_014338185.1 of Lysobacterales bacterium. Classification (GTDB taxonomy): domain Bacteria; phylum Pseudomonadota; class Gammaproteobacteria; order Xanthomonadales; family Rhodanobacteraceae; genus Dokdonella_A. Next base: position 36,763 of record QUBV01000021.1, read on the forward strand.
TGGCGCTACCGTGCCGGTCTTTGCCTGGCAGGGGCTGCGCGTGTCGTCATCGATCGAGTATCCGGCGCTGTACCTCAAGCGCGGCGAGGATGCGCGCCTGCGGGCGGGGCACCTGTGGGTGTTCTCCAACGAGGTCGACGTGGCGCGCTCGCCACTCACCGGTTTCGCGCCCGGCGATGCCTGCGCGATCGTGGACCACCGCGGCAAGCCGCTCGGCGTCGGCTACGTCAACCCCAACTCGCTGATCGCGGCGCGGCTGGTGGCGCGCGGACTCGACCATGCACTGGATGCCTCGCTCGTCGTGCACCGACTCAACGTCGCGCTGGCGCTGCGCGAGCGCCTGTATGCGCAGCCGTACTACCGGCTCGTGTTCGGCGAATCCGACGGCCTGCCCGGGCTAACGGTCGACCGCTTCGGCGACGTGCTGGTGGCGCAGGCAACCACGGCGGGGATGGAACGGCGCAAGGAGGCGATCACCGCGGCCCTGCTCAAGGTGCTGCGTCCGCGCCAGCTGTGGTGGAAGAACGACGCCTCGATCCGCGCGCTGGAACAGCTGCCCGAGTACGTCGAACTCGGCCATGGCGAGGCCGGCGGCGAGGTGCTCGCGCGCGAAGGCGACCTCAGCTTCGCGATCGACCCGGCCACCGGGCAGAAGACCGGCTGGTTCTACGACCAGCGCGACAACCGCGCGCAGCTGGCACGCCTGGTCAAGGGCATGCGCGTGCTCGACCTGTTCGGCTACCTCGGCGGCTGGGGCATCCGCGCCGCGGCCGACGGCGCCAGCGAGGTGACCTGCGTGGATGCCTCGGCCGCCGCGGTCGAGGCCACGCGCGCCAACGCGCAGCGCAACGGTGTGGCCGCGCGCGTGCAGGCGCTGCGCGCCGACGCGTTCGAGCACCTGCGCGCGCTGCGCGAGGCGCGCGAGCGCTACGACGTGGTGATCCTCGACCCGCCGGCCTTCGTCAAGCGCCGCAAGGACCTCGCCGAGGGGCGCCTCGCCTATCGCCGGCTCAACGAGCTGGGCATGCAGGTGCTTGCGCGCGACGGCATCCTCATCACCTGCTCGTGCTCGCACCACCTGCCGCGCGCGGCGCTGCTCGACGGCGTGCAGCAGGGCGCGCGCCATCTCGACCGCCATGTGCAGATGCTGGTCGGCCTGCAGCAGGCCGCCGACCATCCGGTGCATCCGGCCATCGCCGAGACCGAGTACCTCAAGGGCTTCATCTGCCGCGTGTTGCCGGCATAATCCGTCGATGCACTATCTCGTCGATTTCGATCCGGTCGCGCTGTCGCTCGGCCCGCTGCAGGTGCACTGGTACGGGCTCATGTACCTGCTCGGCTTCGCCGGCGCCTGGTGGCTGGGTTCGCGCCGGCTCGCCGCGGGCCGCCTGCCGGTCACGCGCGAGGCCTTCGCGGACCTGGCCTTCTACGTGATGCTGGGCGTGATCCTCGGTGGCCGCGTCGGCTACGTGCTGTTCTACAACCTGCGCGAGTACCTGGCCCACCCGCTCGACATCCTGCGCGTGTGGGACGGCGGCATGTCCTTCCACGGCGGCCTGCTCGGCGTGTTGCTCGCGGGTTGGATCTGGACGCGGCGCCAGCGCATCCATTATTTCGACACGATCGATTTCGTCGCCCCGCTGGTGCCGATCGGGCTCGGCCTCGGCCGCCTCGGCAACTTCATCAACGGCGAGCTGTGGGGTGCGCCGACCACACGGCCGTGGGGCATGATCTTCCCGACCGCGCCGGAGCTGGCCGACACCTCGCGCGAGCAACTGCAGGCGCTGTACGCGGCCGGCCAGCTCGAGCGTTTCGCGCGCCATCCCTCGCAGCTGTACGAGTTCGCGCTCGAAGGCGTGGTGATGTTCGTGGTGCTGTGGGCGTATTCGCGCCGGCCGCGGCCACGCTACGCGGTGTCGGGCCTGTTCGCGCTGCTGTATGGCGTGTTCCGCTTCGCGGTCGAATTCGTGCGCGTGCCCGATGCGCAACTGGGCTACCTCGCCTTCGGCTGGCTCACCATGGGGCAGGTGCTGTCGCTGCCGCTGGTGGTGGTCGGGCTGGTGCTGCTGGGGCTGTCGCGGCGCGCGCCGACGCTCGCGCCGGCCGGCCCGGAGCGCGGCTGATGCGCCAGTACCTGGAACTGCTGCGCCACGTGCTCGACCACGGCGTCGACAAGGCCGATCGCACCGGCACCGGCACGCGCAGCGTGTTTGGCTGGCAGTCGCGCTACGACCTCGCCGAGGGCTTTCCGCTCGTCACCACCAAGAAGCTGCACCTGCGATCGATCATCTGCGAGCTGCTGTGGTTCCTGCGCGGCGACACCAACATCGGCTGGCTCAAGCAGCACGGCGTGTCGATCTGGGACGAGTGGGCCGATGCCGACGGCGAACTCGGCCCGGTGTACGGCCGCCAGTGGCGCGCCTGGCCCGATGGCGCGGGCGGCGGCATCGACCAGATCGGCGCGGTGGTCGAGGAGATCCGCCGCAACCCCGACTCACGCCGGCTCATCGTCAGCGCGTGGAACGTCGCCGAGCTGCCGCGCATGGCGCTGCAGCCGTGCCATGCGCTGTTCCAGTTCTACGTCGCGCAGGGTCGGCTGTCGTGCCAGCTGTACCAGCGCTCGGCCGACATCTTCCTCGGCGTGCCGTTCAACATCGCCAGCTACGCGCTGCTCACCCACATGGTGGCGCAGGTGACCGGCCTGGCCGCCGGCGAGTTCGTGCACACGCTGGGCGATGCGCACCTGTACGCGAACCACCATGCGCAGGCGCGCGAGCAGCTAGCGCGCGCGCCGCGCGCGTTGCCGCGCCTCGTGCTCGATCCCGCGGTGACCTCGCTGTTCGCGTTCGGCGAGGAACACGTGCGCATCGAGGGCTATGCGCCGCATCCGCCGATCAAGGCGCCGGTCGCGGTGTGAGCATGTCCGCCGTGCCGCGCATCAGCCTCATCGCCGCGCTCGACCGCGCCTTCGCGATCGGTCGCGCCGGCGCGATGCCCTGGCACCTGCCCGACGACCTCAGGCGCTTCAAGGCGCTCACGCTGGGCAAGCCGGTGCTGATGGGGCGCAGGACCGCGCTCGCGATCGGCCGTGCGCTGCCGGGTCGGCCCAACCTCGTGCTCACGCGCGGCGGCGCGGCGCCGTTCCCGGGCCAGCTCGCGCTGGCCACGCTCGACGCCGCGCTCGCGCAAGCGGCCACGAGCACGGCCGGCGAACTGGCCGTGATCGGCGGTGGTGAGGTGTATGCGCTGGCGCTGCCGCGCGCGACCCACATGCACCTGACCTGGGTCGACACCGTGGTCGCCGATGCCGACACCCGCTTCCCGCGCTTCGACGCGAGCCAGTGGCGCGAGCTCGCACGCGTGCACCACGCTGCCGATGCGCGACATGCCTGGGCGATGGATTTCGTCGACTACGAACGGCGCGCCTGAGCGGCACGCGGCCAGGCTCAGTCGACGTCCTTGCCAGGCAGCGGCTGGCGCGTCGACTGGATCGTCACGTACTGCGGCTCGTCGCCGTCCAGCCGCAACGCGGTCAACTGGCCGCCCCACACGCAACCGGTGTCGAGCGCGGCAACGCCCAGGCCGGCGAAGCGGCCGAGCGTGGACCAGTGGCCACACACGATGCGCAGGTCGCGCTCGACCACGCCGGGGACCGCGAACCACGGATACAGGCCCGGCCGCTGTGTGCCCGGCCGGCCCTTGGCACCGAAGGCGATGCGCCCGCGCACATCGACGTAGCGCATGCGCGTGAACACATTGATGCCGGCGCGCCAGCGCTCGGGTCCGTGCAGCTTGGGCGTCCACAGGTCGGGCTTGTTGCCGAACATCTGCCGCAACAGCCGCGCATGGCCTTCACCGTGCAGGCGGTCCTCGATTTCGCGCGCGATCGCTTCGGCTTGCTGCGTGCTCCAGCGCGGGAACAGGCCCGCATGCACGAGCAGGCAACCGAGCGTGCGGTCCACGTGCACGAGCTTGCGCGTGCGCAGCCAGTCCAACAGTTCCTCGTGGTCGGGCGCAAACAGCACCTCGCGCAGTTCGGCGTTGACGCGCGCCTGCTCCTCGCGCCGACGCTGGGCGATCGCCAGCAGCGACAGGTCGTGGTTGCCGAGCACCACCACCGCGCGCTCGCCCAGCGAGCGCACCAGGCGCAGCACCGCGAGCGATTGCCCGCCGCGATTGACGAGGTCGCCGCAGAACCACAAGGTGTCACGCGCCGGATCGAAGCCGAGCTTGTCGATGAGGCGGGAGAGTTCGTCGTGGCAGCCCTGGACGTCGCCGATCGCCCACGTGGCCATCAGTGCAGCGTCCGCGGCGTGGTCAGCACGAAGGTCGGGATCAAGGCGTCGAACTGGGTGCCGTCGTCGGCCACCATCTGGTAGCTGCCGCGCATCGTGCCCAGTTCGGTTTCCAGCACCGCGCCCGAGGTGTATTCGAAGCCGCCGCCCGGGCGCATCCACGGCTGCTCGCCGACCACGCCGTCGCCGCGCACCTCGTGCACCTTGCCGTTGCTGTCGGTGATGACCCAGTGGCGCGACAGCAGCCGCGCGCCGACCGTGCCGTGGTTGGCGATGGTGATGGTGTAGGAGAACGCGTAGCGGTTCTCGGCCGGGACCGATTGCTCGTCGAGGAACTGGCTGTCGACCGAAATGGCGATGTCGTAGGGTTTCTTGGCACTCATGGCCCGCGATTCTCGGGGACGCGGCGCGCAGGGGCAAGCGGCACGGGCGACGACGGGCGTGCGCGGTCCATCGCAGGTGCGCGCGCGTGGCGACCACGGCACGTGGCGCGGGCGGCGCATCACCCCGTCACGCGCGGCGGGGAAGCTCGCGCGCTGCGGCGACTCGGGCACGGGTGCGCGCGATGCACGCGCCCACCATGGTCCGCAACGTCACACGTCTTGGTCCGCGTCGAGCGCGGCGCGCATGCGTGCGAGCGCGACGAACGCGGCCGGTGCGAGCTGTTCGGCGCGCGCCTTGGGCTCGACGCCCGCGGCGGCGATCCGGTCGGCATCCAGCACGCCGTGCAGCGCGTTGGCCAGCGTCTTGCGGCGCTGGCCGAACGCGGCGCGCACCACCTGCGCCAGCACGGCGGGCGCCACATCGGGGCGCTCGGGCGGCGGCCGCGGGACCAGCCGCACCACCGCCGAGTCCACCTTGGGTGGCGGCCGGAACGCCTGCGGCGGCACGTGCAGCAGCGGCTCGACGCGGCAGGCCAGTTGCAGCATCACCGACAGCCGGCCATAGACCTTGCCGCCCGGCGCCGCGGCCATGCGCTCGACCACTTCCTGCTGCAGCATGAAGTGCATGTCCTGGATGAGGTCGATGTGGTCGAGGCAGTGGAACAGGATCGGCGAGGAGATGTTGTAGGGCAGGTTGCCGACCATGCGCAGGCGCCCACCCGCGGCCAACGCGGCCAGGTCCACCTCGAGCACGTCGGCATGCACGAGCGTGAGCTCGCCCACGCCCTGCGCGGTCGCGCGCAGGCGCGGCAGCAGGTCGCGGTCGAGCTCGATCGCGGTGAGGTGCCCGGTCGCGCGCAGCAGCGGCAGGCTCAGCGCGCCATCGCCCGGCCCGATCTCGACGATGCGCTGGCCCGCGCGCGGCGCGATCGCCTGCACGATGCGGGCGATGATGGCGGCGTCGTGCAGGAAGTGCTGGCCGAACTGCTTCTTGTGCACGTG
>QUBV01000022.1 GCA_014338185.1 Lysobacterales bacterium
GTCGAAGGCGGCGGCGCGCCACATGCACGGCCCGAACCGCCGGGCCCGGCCTCGCCGCTGGAGCAGCCCGCGCCTGCCGCCGCACCCGCCACAGCACCTGCCGCGCCGGCCGCCGCGGTGCCTGCCACACCGCGTGCCACGCCGCCGGTGTCACCGGCCTCGAAGCCTGCCGCGGCCGCACCGGCCTATCCCTCGGTGTGGGAACTGCCCTACTCGATCCGCAAGGACCTGCCCGCGCTCAATCTCACGCTGCACATGTATGCCGCGGTGCCCGCGGACCGCTTCGTGGTGGTCAACGGCGAGCGCCACGGCGAAGGCGACGAGATCGCCGACGGAGTGACGCTGGTGCAGATCAGCGCCGACGGCGTGGTGCTGGAGTTCAAGGGCCAGCGCTTCACCTTCCCGCGCGACGGACGCTGACGCCGCATCCGTGTTCGTACAGCTGCCCAGCCGGCGCCGCAGCGGCCCACCGTGGGCCACGCTGTTCGTGGTGGCTGCCTGCGTGGTGGTGTTCCTGTGGCTGACCACGCTGCCTGCCGACCAGCGCGCGGCGACGATCCTGCGCTGGGGTACGGTGCCGACCACGCTGCTGGACACGCGTGCGCCATGGCTGCAGCAGCTGCTGGAACTGCGCGCGGCACGCCTGGTGTCGGCGATCTTCATCCACGCCGACTGGTTGCACCTGAGCGGCAACCTGCTGTTCCTCGTCGTGTTCGGCGTATCGGCCGAACGTGTGCTGGGGTCGCTGCGCTTCCTCGTGCTGTTCGTGGTCGGTGGCACGCTCGCCAACCTGTTCGGGGCCTGGATGCTGTCAGGCACGAGCGCACCGATCATCGGCTCCAGTGGCGCGGTATCGACCGTGGTCGGCGCCTACCTGGCGCTGTTTCCGCGCGCACGGCTCGGACTGGTGCTGCCACTGGGCATGTTCCTCGAATTCGTGCGCGTGCCGGCGATGCTGCTGATCGGCTTCTGGGCCGCGCTGCAACTGCTGTTCACCTACGTCGGTCCGGCCTTTGGCGCGGTGGCCTGGTGGACCCACATCGCCGGCTTCCTCAGCGGCATCGTGCTCGCGTTGCTGTCACGCCCCGCGATCGCGCGGCGCCTGCGCAACTAGGCCACGCCCGTTCGCGCACGCGAGCCGCGTGACTGCACCCAGCCGCCTGACGGGCGTCAAGCCACCCCTGCGCGCGGGCATTGCATAATCGACCGCAAGCCCTTCGAGTGCGTGATGACCATCGTGTGTGCGTTGCCCCGCGTGCTGGCCGCTCTCCTGCTGTCCCTGGCAGCGACAGTGGCAGGTGCCAGTCCCGCAGCCACGCCGACCCGGGCACTGGATCTGGACGACCTGGGCGCACCTTGGTTCACCACCTTCTCGGTGCGCGACGGCCTGCCGGCATCGGTCATGGCCGGCATCGCGGTCGACCGCGAGGGCTTCGTGTGGGCGGCATCGGCCGAAGGGCTGGCGCGCTACGACGGCAAGCAATGGGAAACCGGGCGTGGCTTCACTCCCGACGGCGTACTGGGCGCCTTCACGCTCGACCACGCGGGCAGCCTGTGGGTGACCTTTCGTGATCGTGGCGTCGCGCGCCTGAATGGCGAACATTGGCGCTTCGAGGATGCGCTGCCGAGCCACCAGCCCACGCGCGTGATCGAACTGGCCGACCCCCAGGGCCAGCTCACGCAATGGGTGCTGAGCAACGATGCCGGACTGCTGCAGCGGGTGGCCGGGCGCTGGCTGCCCGCGGCGCGTGCGACCCAGCTGCCCAGCGTGGTGCTGGGCCTGGCGGCCACGACCGGACTGGGCGGCGATGCGCGCATCTGGGCCGGCACCGGTGCGCATGGCCTGTGGTATCGCACCGGCAATTCCGACTGGCAGCAGCTGGCCGTGCCCGCACTCACCAACCTCGAGATCAACGACCTGCTCGTGACCCATGCCGATGGGCATGAACAGTTGTGGATCGCCACCTTCGGCGGCGGGCTGTGGCGGCTCGACCACACGGGCCTGCGCTCATGGCGCACCAGCCAGGGTGCGCTGGGTTCGGACATGTACTACCGGCTGGCGCAGAGCCGGGACGACGAGGGCGGCTACGTGCTGTGGGCCGCCTCGCGCGCGGGCCTCGTGCGCATCCACCATGACCAGATGCGCGTGTTCGATCGCCGTTATGGCCTGCCCTCGGACGTGGTGCGCGACCTGGTCGTGTGGCGCAGCCCGGGCGGCGCGCAGGTGCTGTGGCTGGCCACCGAGAGCGGCATCGCGCGCACCGTGCTCGGCGCGAGCCCGTGGCAGACGGTGTCACTGGCCGGCGCCAGCGCAACCGGCGTGTTCGCCACGCGCGTCGAGGACGACGGTCGTGGCGGCGAGCGCCTGTGGGTCGGTGCCATCGGCGAGGAACTGGCGCTGTTCGACCAGAGCCGCTGGCAGCGGGTCGACCCGCCCGCTGTCGCGCCCTTGACCAGCGTGCGGCTGATCAAGCGCGCGGCCGACAGCGACGATGCGGACGCGCTGTGGATCGGATTCCAGAACGGCCAGCTTGCGCACGGGCCCGGGCCGGAACGCCTCGAGGTGCTCGACACACCCTGGCCGCACGTGCCGCAGCAGGCGGTGCTCGACGTGCTCGAGCGCACGGTCGCAGGCTCGCACGAGCTGTGGGTGGCCACGCGCATGAGCGGACTGTACCGGCATCGCGACGGCCGCTGGCAGGACATGCGTCCACAGGCGTCAGGCGGCCATTGGGCCGCGCGCGGACTCGTCGAGCAGCGCACGCAGGACGGGCGCTCGTGGATCTGGGCATCGGGCCAGCGCGGCTTGTACCGCCATGACGGTGAACAGGGCGTGCTGCTCGGCACCGAGATCGGCCTGCCCGGCAGTGATCTCGATGGCATCTCGCTCATCGAGGACGCGGGCCGACCGGTGCTGTGGATCGGTAGCAGCAACGGCATCGTGCGCGTGGACGTGGCCGATCCGATGCGGCCGCGCGTGCTCGCGGGCGACCTGCCCGCGCCGCCCGATCCGTTCGTGTACAACGCGCTGCGCGATTCGCGCGGACGCATCTACCTGTGCACCAACAATGGCGTGCAACAGCTCATCCCGCGCGGCGCGGGTTACGACTCGCGCGTGTTCACGCGCCGCGACGGCATGCCGCACGAGGAGTGCAACCTCAACGCGCAGTTCATCGATGCGCACGATCGCCTGTGGGTCGGCACGCTGGGCGGACTGGGCGTGTACGATCCCGCACGGGAGCAACACGACCGCGAAGCCAAGCCGCTGCGCCTCACGCGGGTCGACATCGACGACCAGCCGGCTGCGCTGGACCAGGTGGTGCTGCGACCCGGCGACCGGGACCTGACCGTGCACTTTGCGCTGCTGTCATGGCACAACGAGGACGAAAGCCAGTTCCGCAGCCAGTTGCTCGGCGACGAAACCGAGCCGACGCCGTGGACGGGGCAAAACACCCGCACCTTGAGCCGCCTACCGCCCGGACGCTACACGCTGCGCGTGGAGGCACGCGACTACGCCGGCAACGCGAGCACGCCGCTGGAGCTGGCGATCAGCGTGCTGCCGGATTGGTGGCAGACCCTGCCTGCGCGCCTCGCGACGGTGCTGGTGCTCACGCTGCTCGCCTACCTGCTTCTGCACTGGCGCACGCGCGCGCTGCAGGCGCGCCAGCGCGAGCTGCGCCAGCTGGTGGCCGCGCGCACCGCCGAACTCGATGCGGCCAATGCGCGCCTCACCGAGATGTCCTACCACGATGCACTCACCGGTCTGGCCAACCGCCACAAGCTGCGCGAGGCGTTCGACGCCGCGCTGCATGCACGCGCGCATCGCCCGTGGAGCCTAATCTTCCTCGACGTCGACCACTTCAAGGACTACAACGACCGCCACGGACACCCAGCCGGCGACGAGGCGCTGCGTGCGGTGGCCGCGGCGATGCACGCCTGCGCGCCCAGCCACGCCCTGCTCGCGCGCTATGGTGGCGAGGAGTTCGCCTGCCTGCTGCCCGACACCTCGATCGAACACGCGCACGACATCGCCGAGCGCATCCGCATCGACCTTGCCGCGCGCAGCGTGGCCGTACCCGGCGAGAGCACGGTCAACCACGTGACCATCAGCGCGGGCGTGGCCGAGCGCGTGATCGCCACGCCGGCCGATGCGCACCGCCTGCTGCGCGACGCCGACCAGGCGCTGTATCGCGCCAAACATGCAGGTCGCAACTGCGTCATGCGCTGACGGCGCCCGGACTTTGCTGGTTCAGAGCCGCGCCAAGGCTGGGCGATGGCAAAGCGCGCAGATCCGCTGCGTCCGCAAGGGTGGGTGGCGCATGCCTGCACGCGGGCGCGCGGCATCGATATGCACGCCATTTTCATGCTTATGCAAGCGCGCAGCGGCGCCACATCGACAATCGGTGGATACTGGCGCGCCGCCGCCGACCGTGATCGATGATCCGCACAATGGCGGCGACAGCGGCCCAGGATGAGCGCAGGCCGCGCGCGCCCACTTGCCATGGACACTTCGATGTTTCCGCTTCCCGATCTCGCGCCCGAGCAGATCCTTGTCATCGTGCCCTTCATCCTGGTCGGATTCACTGCCCAACTCGTCGACGGCGCGCTAGGCATGGCTTTCGGCGTGATCACCAACACCTTGCTGGTGAGCGTGCTCGGCGTACCTCCCGCGCGCGCCTCGGCCAGCGTGCATCTCGTGGAAGCCTTCACCACTGGTGCCTCGGGCCTGAGCCACATCTTCCATGGCAACGTCGACTGGAAGTTGTTCGGCCGCCTCGCGCTGCCCGGAGCGATCGGCGGCGTGGCTGGCGCCAGCCTGCTCGCCCACATCGACGGTGCCACCGCACGTCCATTCGTGATGGCCTATCTGTTGTGCACGGGTTGCTACCTGCTGTGGCGCGCCTTGCGCATGACCGCGTTACAAGCGCATCGCGCGCCGCACTGGGTCATGCCGCTGGGGCTGGTCGGCGGCTTCATGGACGCGGCTGGTGGCGGCGGCTGGGGTTCGGTGGTCACCTCCAACCTGCTGGCGCAAGGCAGCGAGCCGCGCACGACCATCGGCACCGTGATCGCTGCTGAGTTCGTACTCACGCTCACCGTCACGCTTACCTTCATCGGCAGCATCGGCGCCACCGCGTTCTCGATCGCAGCGGTGGGCCTCATCATCGGCGGACTGCTGGCCGCGCCACTGGGCGCACTCCTGACCCGGCGCATCGCGCCGCGCCAGCTGTTGTGCGCCGTTGCGATCGTGATCATCACCACCAGCGGCATCGGGCTGTACAACATGCTTGCCACTGCGCTCGCACCCTGACCGATCGCAGTGGCGGCGAACCTGCGTCAGCCTTGTGGCGGTGTGGCCGGCGCGGTCGACGCAGCGGGCGTGGCGGACGCGGGCGGGCGCAGCGCCAGTGCCTTGAGCACGTTGAGCGCCTCGTTGAGCGCGTAGTCTTGCAGCGCGCCTGCGGGTGCCGCGATCGCAGGCGCGGCGGGGCCGTTGCCTTCGTCGCTGCCCCTGAGATGATTGCGCAGGTCGCGCTCGCCGATGACCGGCATGTGCTCGGCCTCGCGCGTGCTCAGGGCGAGGTCGGCCAGCACGATGTCGGGATGGATGCCCTCGGCCTGGATCGATGCGCCACTGGGCGTGTAGTAGCGCGCGGTGGTGAGCTTGACCGCGTGGTCGGCATCGATCGGCAGGATCGTCTGCACCGAGCCCTTGCCAAAGGTGCGCCGCCCCATCAGCAGCGCGCGGTGGTTGTCCTTGAGCGCGCCGGCGACGATCTCGGCCGCGGAGGCGGTGCCGTTGTCGACGAGCACCACCAGCGGCGCGCCCTGCAGCAGATCACCCGCGGTTGCGCTGAACGCGGTGTTGGCCTGCGCCACGCGCCCGCGCGTGGAGACGATCGCGCCGCTGTTGAGAAAATCGTCGGCCACCTCGACCGCGGCGGTGATGAGTCCGCCGGGATTGCTGCGCAGGTCGAGCACCGCGCCGCGCAGCGGCGCCTTGTTGTCGGCCGCGAGCCGCTCGATCTGCCTGCGCAGCTGCAAGCCGGTCTCGTCCTGGAACTGGCTGATGCGCAGGTAGGCCAGGCCGGTATCGAGCAGTCGCCCACGCACGCTCACCACACGGATCGCCTCGCGCGTGAGCTTGATGTCGACCGGCGCCGCGGCCTTTTCGTGCAGCACGCCGAGCGTGACGCTGGTGCCGGGCGCGCCGCGCAGCTGCTTGACCGCCGCATCGAGGTCGTCGGACTGCACCGCCTTGCCATCGATGCTCACGATGACATCGCCCGCGCGGATGCCGCCGCGCTGCGCCGGCGTGTCATCGATCGGCGCCACCACGCGCAGGCTGCCATCCACCTGCATCACCTCCAGCCCGAGCCCGCCGTAACTGCCGCTGGTGTCCTCGGCCAGATCCTCCATCTCCTCTTTGTCGAGGTACTCGCTGTGTGGATCGAGATTGGCGAGCAGGCCGCGGATCGCCGCGCGCATGAGGCGCTGGTCGCTGACTTCCTCCACGTAGCCCTGCTGCACGAGGCTGTACACCGCGGTGAACATGCGAATGTCGGCTAGGTCGATGCTGCGCTTGGGCTTACCTGCATCGGGCGTAGCCGCATCGGGCGTGGCGGGCGCGTCCGCTGGCGCCGCGGGCGCCGGCTGCGCGGCAGGCACCTGTGCCAACGCGAGCGGACAGGACAGGACGAGCGACACCACGACAGGCAGCACACGCATGGGCATTCCGGCGATCCAGACGGGGCCCTGAGTGTACGCCAGCGGCTGCGGACGCCGCATGCATGCCCATGCGCATGCCGCGGCCGTCATCGTGCGCAGTTCACAGGTTGAACTCGAGCAAGGCGCGCATGCGACTGCGGAAGCGCGCGGCCAGCAGCGCAAAGCCCGCGCTGGTCGGATGCATCTCGTCGGCCCACTGCGCGTCGCTGGCGAGGGTGCCGCGCAGGTCGACGAAGTCGAACACGCCGCGGGTCCGGGCATCATCACGCAGCGGCTCCAGCATGCGTTCGACGAACGCATCGATGAGGCCGCGCGCGAAACGGCGCTGGTCGACCGGGTCGGGCAGCGCGCGCGCGAGCGCCGGCGCGATCCACGGCCCGACCTCGTCACGCACCAGCGCGGCCACGCCGACGTTGTGCAGGCTCAGTGTCGCCGCCTGGCCGAGCCGGCGCGGGTAGTCGTAGCTGTGGGCGAGCACGGGCACGCCCGGTCGCACCGCCTGCAACGCCAGCAGCAGGCGCTGGTAGGCGATGCGGACCGCCTCGAAGCGGCCGCTGTCGGTCACGCGCTGCAGCGCGGTCTCCACGTCGAGCGGCGAGGTCACCGGCTCGAACAACCGCCGCAGGAACCTGCCCACGAAATCGTTGCCACCCGCGCTCAGCAGCACGAGGTCGAACTCGAACGCGCCGAACCAGTCGGCCGCATCGCGCACCGCGTCGGCTGCAAACATCTCCAGCGCGAGGTCACCGCTGTGCTCGCCGCGGAAGAACAGGCCACCCGCGCCGAACAGCGGCACGCCCCGCGCCTCATCCCCGGGCGCGGGCCACACCAGCCAGTCGAGCAGGTTCATGGCCAGCGGCGTGGCGAACCACGAATCGCCCTCGCACCACACGATCGGCGTGCGCTCGAACAGCGCGCGATCGCGCCGCAGGCGGGCATAGATGCGGCGAAACTCGCCGCGGCGCGTGTTGAGCAGCGAGGTCGATGGCATGCGGCGCTCCCGGTTCCGGCGACCTGTGCACAGCCTGCGCCGGCTGCGCTGGACAAACCGTGACCGCTGCACGCCTGCGCGCGGGTGCCGCCCTCAGCGCAGCCAGCCGCGCGGATCCACCGCCTGGCCGTTCGCACGCAGCTCGAAATACAGGCCCGGCGTCGACTGGCCGCCGCTCGCACCGCTGGTGGCGATCGCGTCGCCCGGATCGACCCAGTCGCCGACCTCCTTGAGCAGCGTTTCGTTGCAGCCGTACAGGCTCAGGTAGCCGTCGCCATGTTCGACCACGATGACCAGGCCATAGCCGCGCAGCCAGTCGGCAAACGCCACGCGCCCGCGCGCCACCGCATGCACGGGCGTGCCGGCCTTGGCCGCGATCAGCACGCCGCTGCTGCGACGCCCCGCCGCATCCCGCGTGCCGAAGGCCGAGGCGATGCGGCCGCTGACGGGCCAGCGCAGGCGCCCGCGCAGCGCAGCCAGCGATTCGGCACCCTGGATGCGTGCCGGGATGTCGGCAAACACATCGCGCAGGCGTTCGAGCAGGCTCTTGAGCTCGCCCTCGTCACGGCCAAGGCTCGCCAGTTGCGCGCCCTGGGCCTTGAGCCGCGCTTCCAGTTCGGCCACGAGGCGCGCGCGCGCGCCGCGCTCGGTTTCGAGCCGGGCCTGCTCGGCGCTGCGCGCATCGCGCGTGGCGAACAGCCCGGCGTGCGCCGCGCGGATGGCGTCCTGCAGCTGTGCGAGCTGCTGCATCTGTGCGCGCAGCGCGTCGATCTGGTGCAGCTGGGCGCGCTGGAAGTAGCGATGGTAGGCCAGCACGCGCGCGACCGCGGCGACGTCGTCCTGCTGCAGCAGCAGCTTGAGTTCCTCGTGGTTGCCCAGCGCGTAGGCCGAGCGCAGCAGGCGCGCGAGGTCCTGCTTGCGCGCGAGCAGCCGGGCCTCGAGCTCGACCCGCTCGCGCTCGAGCCGGTCGATCTCGCGCTGCTGGTCGGTGAGCTGCGTATCCAGTGCACGCACTTGCGCGGCCACTGCGGCCAGCGCGAGGTCCTGCTCGCGCAGCGCGCGCGAGGCCGCATCGCGCTCGTCGCCGGCCGCCTGCTGCTGCTCGGCCAGCACCTTGATCTGCGCGCGCAGCGTTTCGAGCTGCTGCACCGCCTGCGCTTCGCGGGCCTTGCGCTGGGCCGCCTCGGCCGGCTCCTGCGCCTGCACCAGCGTGGCCAGCATGAGCGCGGCACCCGCGCAGGCGGCCAGCACGCGCGCCATGCCCACGCTCAGTCGAACTGCACGAGGCTGCGCCCGCTCATCTCGGGCGGCTGCGGCAGGCCCATGAGCGTGAGCACGCTCGGGGCGAGGTCGCGCAGCGCGCCATGGCTCAGGCGCGCGGGTCGGCCCACGTACACCAGCGGCACCGGTCCCACCGTGTGCTGGGTGTGCGGCTGACCGTGCTCATCCACCATCTGCTCGAGATTGCCGTGGTCGGCGCTGATGAGCATCTCGCCGCCGACGGCCTTGAGCGCGGCATCGATGCGCCCGAGTGCGAGGTCGACCGCCTCCGCCGCGGCGATCGCGGCGGCCTCGATGCCGGTGTGGCCGACCATGTCGGGGTTGGCGATGTTGCACACGATGAAGTCGAAGCGGCCCGAGCCAATCGCCTCGACCAGCTGCTCGGTGAGCTCGGGGCAGCTCATCTCGGGCTTGAGGTCGTAGGTGGCGACCTTGGGGCTGGGCACGAGGATGCGCTCCTCGCCCGCGAACGGGGCCTCGCGCCCACCCGAGAAGAAGAACGTGACGTGCGCGTACTTCTCGGTCTCGGCGATGCGCAGCTGGCGCAGGCCCAGCTCCGCGAGGTACTCGCCCAGCGTGTTGCGCATCGACTGCGGCGGGAACGCGATCGCGTGCCCGGGAACCAGGCCCTGCTCGTATTCGGTCAGCGTCACGAACGCCGACAGCGCCGGGACGCGGCCGCGCGCGAAGCCGTCGAAGCCGGCATCGAGGAACGCGTGCGAGAGCTCGCGCGCACGATCGGCGCGGAAGTTCATGAACACGACCGCATCGCCATCGTGCATCGCCCAGTCGCGCCGCACCAGCGCCGGCTTGACGAACTCGTCGTTCTCGCCGCGCGCATAGGCGGCATCGAGCGCGGCCAGCGCATCGGGCCAGTGCGGCGCATTGCCCTCGACGATCGCCTGCCATGCCAGCTGCACGCGCTCCCAGCGCTGGTCGCGGTCCATCGCGTAGTAACGCCCGCCCAGGCTGGCGATGAATGCGCCGGGCACGCTCGCGCACTTGTCGAGCAGGCGCTGCAACGAAGCCCGTGCACTGCGCGGCGGCGTATCGCGCCCGTCGAGGAACGCATGCAGCGCGATGCGCGGCACACCCGAGCGCGCGGCCATGTCCAGCAACGCCAGGATGTGGTCCTCGCTGCTGTGCACGCCGCCGGGCGAAAGCAGACCGAGCACGTTGAGCGTGCCGCCACTGCGCCTGACCGCATCACAGGCGGCGACCAGCGCCGGGTTCGCGGCGAAGCTGCCGTCGGCGATCGCGGCGTCGATGCGGGTGAGGTCCTGGTGGACGATGCGTCCGGCGCCGATGTTCATGTGACCGACTTCGGAGTTGCCCATCTGCCCGTGGGGCAGACCCACGTGCTCACCGAAGGTATCGACCAGCGTGTGCGGATGTTCGCGCAGCAGGCGGCGCCAGTTCGGCAGCGTGGCCAGCGCCAGCGCGTTGTGGCTGGGGTCGTCGCGATGGCCCCAGCCATCGAGGATCAGCAGCAGGACGGGTTTGGGTCGGGCCACGAGCAGCTCGGCGAGGTCGAAAACGCCATCCTAGCCCAAGCCGGCGCCTGAGCCGGCGCTCGCACTCGCGGCCGGACAGCCACCGATCATGTTGCCGCGCGTGCGCTGGCATCGGCCGCGCGCGGCTGCCAAGCTTGCCGCACCCTCGCGCAGGCGCGAACCGTTGGACAACATCTCGCACACCCTGGCCGGCGTGCTGCTCGGCGAATGCCTCGCGCGCATGCGCGGTGGCGCAATGCCGCTGCAGCCGCGGCGCACGCTCGTGGTGGTGCTGGCCGCGGTGGGCAGCAACCTGCCCGATCTGGACCTGCTCGATTCGGGCTGGCACGATCGGCTCGACTACCTGCTGCACCATCGCGGCTACAGCCACAGCGTGGTGGCGGCCGCCCTCGCCGGCGCACTGCTGGCGGTCCTCGCGCGCGGCTGGCTGCACTGGCGCGGCCACCGGCCCAATGCGCGCGACTGGGGCGTGATCGGTGCGATCGCGCTGCTCGGGCCGCTGCTGCACCTGGCGCTGGACTACGGCAACAGCTACGGCGTGCATCCATGGTGGCCGCTCGACAATCGCTGGCGCTACGGCGACAGCCTGTTCATCGTCGAGCCCTGGCTGTGGCTGGCCGGCACGCCGCTGCTGGCGACCTTGCGCTCGCGCAGCGCACGCACGCTGCTGGCGCTCGCACTGGGCGCGATCGTGCTCGCGGCGGCGGCCAGCGGCCTGGCGCGACCCGCGGTGGCGCTGGCGCTGGCGGGCACGCTCGCGCTGCTGGCGTGGCTCGCGGCGCGGGCCCCGGTGTCCCTCGCGCTGGGCTGTGGCCTGGCGCTGTGGCTGGGCACCATCGCGGCGTTCACGATGGCCGGCGCGTACGCGCGTCACGCCCTGCGCGCCCAGTTGCCCGACCACGGGCTGGTCGACATCGTGCTCACGCCGCTGCCCGGTGATCCGCTGTGCTGGGAGGCGCTGCTCGTGCGCGTGGAGGACGAGGTGCTGGTCGGACAGCGTGCGCTGCTGTCACTGGCACCGGCGCACGTGCCGGCGCAGTCCTGCCCGGCGCGCGGCGCCGGCAGCGCCACCACCGCGCCGCTCACCGCGGTGGCGGCGCGCAGCGATGCGCGGCTGCAATGGTTCGGCCAGGTCGAGACCCCGCTCGCGCGCCTGCGCGCGAGCGCGCGGCGCGACTGCCGGGCGGCGGCCGCACTGCAGTTCATGCGCGTGCCGTGGCTCGCGCGGGTGGCCGGCCACGAGGTGATCGGCGACCTGCGCTTCGACCGCGAGCCCGCGCTCGGCTTTGCCGAGATCGGCTTGGCGCAGCCCGGGCCCTGTCCGCGCGCCGTGCCCTGGCGCGCGCCGCGCGCGGACGTGCTCGACGGCGTGCGCTAGCGCGCGGGCCACGCCATGCGGCAGCGCAGCGAGGCGCGCGCCGCGAAACCGCGCCCGCATCGCACCTAAGCTGTGCACCAGTGCACACCGGCCGCCCCGATCCGTTCGCAACACCTGTCCTGCGACGAGGCACAATCAAGCCTCCCTTGACCATGGCCCCGGCCGGCCGCGCCGGCCGGGCCCGTACTGATCCAATCGGGAGCACGCTCCATGAACATTTCGCGACTCGCAGCGTGTTTGCTGGCCAGCACCCTGGGCGGTCTTGCCAGCGCCGGACCGGGCGTGTGGACGACACAAGGTCCCCACGGCGGTGAGATCGATCGCCTGTTCGCCAATCCGGCCGTACCCGGCGTGCTGTATGCCGCCACCAGCGGCGGCATCTTCCGCAGCAGCGATGGCGGGGTGAGCTGGACACGCAAGGAAGCGGGCCTGACCGCCGAAGTGGGCTGGGTGGGCATGCTCACGATGGATGCCGACGCACCGGCCACCCTGTGGCTGGTCGACGGCTTCGGCCGCATCAACCGCAGCACCGACGGTGGCGACAACTGGGCCCTGACCGGCTACACCTTCGCCACCGGCTTGGCCAACGACATCGTCGACGTGCCGGGCAGCACCGGCAAGCTGCTGGTCGCGACCTACGTCGACGGCGTGCTGGTGAGCAACGACAGCGGCGCCAGCTTCCTGCCGAGCAATTCCGGCCTGCCGCTCGGCGTGCCGATCGCGAAAATCGCGGTCGATCCGTCCAACCCGCTGCGTGTGGTGGCCGGAACCGGCTACGCCGACACCAGCGACCCCCTGCACCCGGACACGCTCTACCTAAGCAGCGACGGTGGCATGACCTGGACCGGCCGCCTCACGCTTGGCGGCAGCAGCCCGTTCTACGGCGTCGTGGTGGATGTGAGTTTCGGCGCCGGCAGCGTGATCTATGCCGCCATCGACGGCGTGGTGTATCGCAGCGATGACGATGGCATGAACTGGACCGGGCCGTTGTTGAGCAGCGACGGCACCGTGCAGAGCGTGCAGGCCGACCCACTGGTGGCCAACACGGTGTGGATCGGCAGTCGCGGCCTGCTGCGCTCGACCGATGGCGGCGCGACCGCGACGCCGCACAACAGCGGGCTGGAGGTGATCGCGGGCGCGCCGGCGGTGGTGACGCGCGTCACCCTGCATCCAAACTACCCGACCACACCGCAGCTGTGGCTGGGCACGAGGAACGCGGGCGTGTATTTCAGCGCCAGCAACGGCAGCAGCTGGACCGCGCGCAACGACGGCCTCGCCGCGGTCAACGTGCGCGCGCTGGCGATGTTCCACGACGCGAGCACGCATCGCCTGTTCGCGGGTTACGGCGACCCGTTCACGCCCTCGCCCGCGCTGTTTCGTGGCAATAACGCCGGCCCCGGCCTGCCGTTCACCTCGTGGGCGCCTGCCAATACCAACCTGGCCGCTTACCAGATCCGCTCGGTCACGATCGACCCGACCACGCGGTCCGGCGGCATCGGCAGTACCCGCATCTACGCCACCGGCCGTGCCGGCCAACCCTGGGACATCGGCCCCAAGAACGGCGGCATCTACCGCAGCATCGACGGCGGCAACACCTGGAACTCGATCGACGCGGGCCTGCCGAGCGCGGGTTCGCCCCCGGCGCCGTTCGTGGGCACCGTGCGCAGTCTCGTGCTCGATCCGCGCTCGTGCGCGAGCCCGCCGCCGTCCGGCCCATGCACGAGCGGCCCCTTGCAGACGCTGTATGCGACCGCCAATGGGCAAAGCTCCGGCGGCATCCACCAGTTCCGCGTCATCAAGAGCAGCAATGGTGGCGACAGCTGGACCAGCGCCGACTCCGGCATTCCGCAACCGATCGACCCGGGCGCCGCGAGCTACCAGTACCTGCTGGTGGTGCCGATCGTGATCAACCCTGCCAATCCGCAGGAACTGTATGTCGGCACCACCGCGATCTTCGACACCACGGCCGTGGCCTCGCCGACCATCCAGTCCGGCGTCTACAAGAGCACCGATGGCGGCGCGAGCTGGGTGTGGCGCAGCAACGGCCTGCCGCACCGCGCCGGCTCGGCCAGCACGGTGCTCGACGTGCTGAGCCTGGCGATCAACCCGAACAACCCGCAGGAACTGTGGTGCTCGGTGGTCGACCTCGGCACGGGGGGTGGCGCGAGTGGCGGCATCTATCACAGCACCGACGGCGGCGCCAACTGGAGCAACGCCAGCACCGGCATCACCTCGGTCGACGTGCGCGCGCTCATCGTCGATTCCACCAATCCGGCCGTGCTGTACGCGGCCGGTGCCGGCAGCCCGGCCAATCCCGGCAGCATCTACAAGTCCGTCAACAGCGGCGCCTCGTGGACCTCGATCAGCGTGGGCCTGCCGGCCGGTTCAGCCACTGCGCTGCACCTGGATCCGGTGGATGCCAGCGTGCTGTACGCAGGCACCGACAGCGGCGTGTGGAGCCTCACCCAGCTTGCCGATGCCGACGCCGATGGCGTGCCCGACAGCATCGAGCAGGCGGCGCCCAATGGCGGCGATGGCAACTACGACGGGACGGCCGATGCACAGCAGGCCGCGGTGGGCTCCCTGCCCAGCACCAGCGGCGGCAATGGCCTGATGGCGCCGCACGGCGACGCGTATTTCACGGTGGCGGTCACGCCGCTCAGCGGCGACTGCAGCCAGGCAGTGGACGTGCAGTCGATGTACGCGGCCTACCATGGTCATGACGTGTCGGACTATGGCGACAACTACGCCTATCCGCACCAGCTCGCACGCTTCGAGATCACCGACTGCGACCAGGCCCGGGTCACGCTCAAGTTCCATGGTGCCAGCTTCACTGCCGGCTACAGCCTGCGCTTCTACGGACCGGCGATCCCGGGCGATCCGACCAGCATGGGCTGGCATGACTTCAGCGAGCGCGCGCAGCAGGTCGCGCCCGACAGCTGGCAGCTCACGCTCGACAACGGCCAGTTCGGCAGCTATCGCCCGGCCACCGCGCACAGCATCCTGTTCGAAGGCGGCCCCGCCTTCCACGACGGCATCTTCCGCGATGGCTTCAACTGACGCCCAGGGCTGCCGCCGCTTCATGCGGCGGCGGCCTGCGCGCTTCAGTGCTGCGCGGCTGCGGCGGGCGCGAGCGCCTTCTCGATGCTCGCCCGCGTCATCGGGTGGTAGCCCGGCTTGGCCTTGGCGTAGACCTCGCGCGCGAACGCCAGCCCGTCCGCGCTCTTGGCCAGTTCCTCGTACAACGGCACCACGAGGTAGCGCCGGCCGATGCGCGTCATGTACTTGGCCATCTCGCTGCGCGCGGGCCGGTAGTCGGCGCGGATCGCGGCCAGGTACCAGCGCCGCGCGATTTCCGCATTGGGGGAGCCATTGAGATGCCAGGCCGCATCGAGCTCGGCCACGCGACGCGCGTCGAGGTCGACCGGCAGGCCGTCGAGGAAGTACATCCACTCGTGGGTGTTCCAACGCCGTGCATCGAGCTTGATCGCGCTGCGCTGGCCGGCGAGCCACTGCTTGCGCGCGGCCGCGATCGCGTCCAGGCGCGGCGAATCGGGCACCTGCGCCGTCGCCGGCACGCCGGGCCCATAGATCCATGCCTTGATCTCGTCGAGGCTCATCTTGCCCGGGTGCGCGTCGATGAGCCTGGCCTGCATCCACTGCAGCATCTGCTCGGTGGTGATGCTCTGGAACGCGAAGTGGTCGAAGTACTCGCGCAGGTACGCATCGAACACCGCGCGTCCGTAGCGCGCCTCGATCGTGCGCAGCAGCCAGGCGCCCTTGACGTAGGCGAAGTCGGACGCCGCATCGTCGGCATCGTCGAGTTCGGGCACCAGCCACTGCGTGGCCGGTGGCGTGCTGGCGATCTCGCGGCGCAACTCGTCGGCGGCGATGATGAACTCCTCGTCGGCCTGCGCCTTGCCATATACCGCCTCGACGATGCGGTTCTCGACATAGGTGGTGAAGCCCTCGTTGAGCCACATGTGGCGCCAGTTGGCGTTGGTGACGAGGTTGCCGGACCAGGAATGGGCCAGCTCGTGCGCCACCAGCGACACCAGGCTCTTGTCGCCCACGAGCACGGTGGGCGTGGCGAAGGTCAGGCGTGGATTTTCCATGCCGCCGAACGGGAAGCTCGGCGGCAGCACGAGGATGTCGTAGCGGTCCCAGCGATAGGGTCCGTACAGCTTCTCGGTGGTCGCGATCATCTTCTCGGTGTCGGCGAATTCGCGCGCCGCCTTGGTCACCACCGATGGCTCGGCGTACACCGCGCTGCGCGGCCCGGTTTCGCGCACCGCGAGGTCGCCGACCGCGATCGCGAGCAGGTACGAGGGGATCGGCTGCGCCATCCGGAAGCGGAACTCGCCATCGAGCGCATGGCGGGCGTCGTTGTCGGCGCTCATCACGGCGCGCAGCGCCTTGGGCACGCGCACGGCCGCGCTGTAGGTGAAGCGCACCGCCGGCGTATCCTGCAGCGGCACCCAGCTGCGCGCGTGGATCGACTGCGATTGCGAGTACATGAACGGGTGCTTCTTGCCCGCGGTCTGCGCCGGCGTCATCCACTGCAGACCCGAGGCCTGCGGCAGCGTGTGATAGTGGATGCGCACCGCCGGCGCCGGGCCGTCGAGCGCGATGCGCAGCGCGGCACCGCGCACCGGATCACTCGCATCGAGCCGGAACCTGGCCTCATGCGGTGGTCCGCCGACGCCCCAGGCTTCGACCTTGTCGATCACCAGGTCGCGCGTGTCGAGCACGAGTTCGCGCGCGGCACGGTCGCGCCAGTCCAGCTGCAGCTCGGCCGAGCCGGCCAGCTCCCTGCGCTCGAAATCCACCGCCAGCTGCAATGCGAGTGACTTCACGCGCACCACGTCGGGTTGGGCGTAGGAGAACGTATCGGTCTGGGCGGTGGCCACCTGCGCGTTCATCACGCTGGCCAGTACGAGCACGCCGAGGCGGGGCAACGCGGACATGGGATCGGGCTCCACGGAAGCATGGCCGGTGATTATGCCAGCGCCACCGACCCGCCACGCACTGGTCGCGGTGACCCTGCGTCCACTACGCTGCGCCGGGCACCGGCCGTGTTCGTTCCGGCACTGCGCGGTGTTGTATCAGCACACGCAAGGACAGGACCGGCCATGATGAAGCCTCTGCTGTGGTTGCTCGCGGGATTGTTCGCGGGCACGCTGGTGCATGCCGATGAGCGCATCCTCGATTTCCACGACGAGGTGGTGATCGCCGCCGATGGCGTGCTGCATGTCACCGAGACGATCCGTGTGCGCGCGGAGGGCGATGCAATCCGCCGTGGCATCTACCGCGACTTCCCCACCGACTACCTCGACCGCAACGGCCGCCGCATCCGCGTGCTGTTCGAACCCGTCGAGGTACTCCGCGACGGCGCGCGCGAGCCCTGGCGCGCGCAACGCGTGGCCAACGGCGTACGCACCTGGTTCGGCGATGCGCAGGTGCTGTTGCCGCCGGGTGAACACGAGTACGTGTTCCGCTACCGCACCGCGCGCCAGCTCGGCTTCTTCGCCGACCACGACGAGCTGTACTGGAACGTGACCGGCAACGGCTGGGCCTTTCCGATCGATCACGCCAGCGCGCTGGTGAGCCTGCCGGCGGGCGCGCCGCGCGAGTCGCGCGACATCGAAGGCTACACCGGCGCGCAGGGCGCCAGCGGGCGCGACTACAGCGCATCGATCGACGCCGAGGGGCGCGCCCACATCGCCACCACGCGAGTCTTGCGCACGGGCGAAGGGCTGACCCTGGTCTTCAGCTTCGCCAAGGGCATCGTCGCACCACCCGACTGGAAGCAGCAGATCGGCTGGTACGGAAGCGCGGGCCGGCGTGAAGCCATACTCGCGGCCGGGGTGCTGCTGCTGGCCGGGTTCCTGTTCGTGCAGTGGTGGCGGGTCGGACGCGACCCGCGCGCGGGCACCGTGATCCCGCAATACGACCCGCCGCCGGGATTGACACCCGCGGCGGCGCGCTACGTGCAGCTGTGCGAGTACGACGATCGCTGCTTCGCGGCCGACACCGTCGAGCTGGCCACGCGCGGCCTCGTGCGCATTCGCGTCGACGACAGCAAGCACTATCGCCTCGATCGCATCGGCACGCCGGCCACTGCGGGCACGGATTCGACCAGCGCGCTCGATGCGGCGCTGTTCGTCCGCGAGCGCAACCTGCTGCTCCGCGACAGCAACCACAAGGTCATCAGCCAGGCGCGCCGCGCACACGAGAAATTCCTGGCCGAGCATCATGGCGCCGTCAACTTCCGGCTGCGTCCGGGTATCGGGTGCCTCGGTGGCTTGCTGCTGATCGCGGCCGTGACCGCGGCCCTGTACCTGGATCCGCTCGCGGTCGGCGCGGCCGAGATCGTGCCCACGGTCGCGAGCGTGGTCCTCACGTCGCTGGCCACCAGCAGTCTCGCCGGCTACTTCGCACGGCGGCGCCACGGTTACGCGGCCCGTGGCCGGCTCATCGCCGGCCTGATCTGCCTGCCGCTTGATGTGGTCGCACTGCGGTTCCTCGCGCTCGCGACGACGCTCGCGTTCGCAGTGCTGGTCGCGGCCGGCGCGATCGTGTTCGCGCTGTTCGCGCAGATCATGGGCGCGCGTACCCCGGCCGGCCGCGCGCTGCTCGACCGCATCCAGGGGCTGCGCATGTACCTGGGCGTGGCCGAGCGCGACTCGTTGGCGCAGGCCAAGGCGCCGCCGATGTCGCTGGCCGAATACCAGCGCCTGCTGCCCTACGCGATCGCGCTCGAGGTGGAGCGCACCTGGGGCGACCGCCTCGCGGCCGCGATCGGACCCGCGGCGGCGGCCGCGGCGATGGCCACGATGGACTGGTACGACAACCGCGGTTCGGGCGGCTTTTCGCCGTCGACGTTCGCCAGCTCACTGGGCAGTTCGCTGGCGGGCGCGATCAGCAGTTCGGCCAGTCCACCCGGCTCGTCCTCGGGCAGCAGCAGCGGGGGTGGTGGCGGTGGCTCCTCGGGCGGCGGTGGCGGCGGCGGTGGTGGCGGCGGCTGGTGAGCGCGCACCGCACGCCACGTGATCCCGCATAATGCGCGCGGTTGCCGGAGGACGCCGATGCTGGCCTGGAGCGTATTCGCGCTGGTGTTGTTGTTGGTGGTGGTGGCGATCGTGCTGTTCAATGGCCTGGTCACGGCGCGCAATCAGGTACGCGCGGCCTGGAGTGACATCGACGTGCAGCTCACGCGCCGCCACGACCTCGTGCCACAGCTGGTGGGTGCGGTGCAGGGTTATGCCGACTACGAGCGCGCCACGCTCACGCTGGTGACCGAACTGCGCACGCGCGCGATGGCCGCGCAGCGGCTCGCCGACAAGGCCCGGCTCGAAGACGAGCTGGCGCAGCAGGTCGAGCGCATCTTCGCACTGCAGGAGCGCTACCCCGACCTCAAGGCGAGTGAGAACTTTCTCGCGCTGCAACGCGACCTGGTCGAGGTCGAGGACCACCTGCAGTACGCGCGCCGCTATTACAACGGCAGCGTGCGCGACCTCAACAACCGGATCGAATCGTTTCCCTCGCTGCTGGTGGCGCGCGCTGCGCGCTTCCACCGCGCCGAGTTCTATCGCGCCGACGGCGCGCAGGAGGCGTCGACATGAACCGTGGGCTGCGCTGGCTGCTGGCGTGGATGATCCTGCTGGCGGCGCTGCCGGCAACCGCCGAGGAGCGCATCCTCGACTTCCACAGCGACATCGTGGTGGGCGCCGACGCGGGCATGCGCGTGACCGAAACGATCCGCGTGCGCGCCGAGGGCCAGCAGATCGAGCATGGCATCTACCGGGATTTCCCCACCGACTACCGCGATCGCCACGGCAACCGCGTGCGCGTGCAGTTCCAGCCACTCGCGCTCAGCCGCGATGGCGTCGACGAGCCGTTCCACAGCGAGCGCCTCGACAACGGCGTGCGCGTGTACTTCGGCTCCAGCGAGGTGTTGTTGCCGCCGGGCGAGCACGTCTACGCCTTCACCTACCACACCGACCGCCAGCTCGGCTTTTTCGCCGACCACGACGAGCTGTACTGGAACGTGACCGGCAACGGTTGGGACTTCGCCATCGACAGCGCCAGCGCGAGCGTCACCCTGCCCGGCCATGTGCCTTCCGCACGGCTCGAACTGGAGGCCTACACCGGCGCGCAGGGCGACCGGGGCCGCGACTGGAACGCGCGCACCGATGGCGACTCGCGCGCATTGTTCGCAACCACCGCGATGCTGCCGCCGCGTCACGGGCTCACGCTCGTGGTCGGCTTTCCCAAGGGCGTGGTGGCGGCGCCGACCACGCAGCAGCGCGTGGCCTGGTTCCTCGGCGACAACGCCAGCGTGCTCGCGCTGGTGGCGGCGCTGCTGCTGGTGCTGACCTGGTATGTGGTGCAGTGGTCGCGCGTCGGGCGCGATCCACGGCCCGGCACCATCATCCCGCTGTACGATCCACCCACCGGCCACACGCCAGGCATGCTGCGTTACGTGTTGCGCATGGGCTGGGATGATCGCTGCGTCGCCGCCGATCTCGTCGATGCGGCCGTGCGCGGCGGCGTGCGCATCGGCGAGGTCGACGACGAGTACCGGCTCGAGCGCACCACCACGCAGGTGGCGCTGCCCGCGATCGAGCAGGCGCTGGTCGACGACCTGCTCGCGGGCGCGCCTGCCTTCACCTTCAAGCGCAGCGAGCACGCACGCATCCGCGCGGCGCTGCAGGCGCACAAGGACGCGCTCAAGCGCGATGGCCTGGGCCGCTACTTCAATACCAATGTGGGCCTGGTCGTGATCGGCGCGCTGCTCACGCTCGCCAGCGCCATCGGCGCGGTGGTGCTGGTGGGCGAAATGGGCCGCACGGTCGCCACCGCGTTCATACTGGTGTGGCTCGGCGGCTGGAGCATGGGCGTGTTCACGCTGTGCGCGGGCGTGTTCAGCGCCTGGCGCGCGGTGCGCAAGGGCTCGCCAGTCACCCGCGCGCTGCGCGTGGTCAGCGCCAGCCTGATCACGCTGTTTGCGCTGCCGTTCATCGCAGGCGAACTGGTCGGCCTGGGCATGCTCGTGTTCATCGCGGGTGTCGCGTTCGCAATCCTCATCTTCGCGCTGATCGCGGTCAACCTGGTGTTCCTGCGCCTGATGAAGGCCCCGACCGCGCTCGGACGCAAGCTGCTCGACCAGATCGAGGGCCTGCGCATGTACTTGGGCGTGGCCGAGCGCGACGAGCTGGCCGCGCAACGTGCGCCGATGCTCGACGCCGCCGAATACCACCGCATGCTGCCGTGGGCGCTGGCGCTGGACGTGGAGCAGAACTGGACCGACCGCTTCGCTGCCGCGGTCGGACCGGCAGCCGCGGCTGCCGCGGTCACCGCCGCAGGCTGGTATCGCGGCACGCCGATCACCAATCTCGGCAGCTTCACCAGCGGCATCGGCAGCTCGTTCGGCAGTGCGATCTCGTCCTCGTCCACCGCGCCGGGCTCGTCCTCGGGCGGCGGTGGCGGCGGCTCATCGGGTGGCGGTGGCGGCGGCGGTGGTGGCGGCGGCTGGTAAGCCGAGTCGCGTCAGGGCGGATTGCCGGCGGGCTTGGGCTTGCGGCGCGCGCCGGGCTCGCGCGACAAGCCCGCCTGCTCCAGCGCTGCGAGGTAGGCCTGCCAGTTGCGCTCGTGGTTGCGCCCGAGTTCGGCCAGCACCTGCCACGAGAAGATGCCGCTGGCGTGGCCATCGTCGAAGCGCAACAGCAGCGCATAGTTGCCGACCGGCTCGACCGCCATGATCTTGATGTACTTGCGGCCGTACACCAGCACCCGCTGGTCCGGGCCATGCCCCTGCACCTCGGCGCTGGGTGAATGTGTGCGCAGGTATTCGGCCGGCAGGTGGAAGGATTCGCCGCTGTCGAAGGCAATCTCCAGCACCTGCGAGCGCCGGTGCAGGACGATCTTGAGCGGAACCAGCGTGCCCATGCGCGGATCGAGCCGGCGGCGCGCTCAGGGCTGGTCGTGCAACGAGGTGGCGCGCGGCTGCTGCGGATCGCCCGGCGCGCCGGCAACCTGCCACAGCGCATCCAGATAGCCGGTGCCGAAGCCGATCGAACCCAGCGCCTCGAACTCGTATGCGCCGGTGTCGGGATACCACTGCGCATTGGGATCGATCTCGCGCAGGATCAGCGCATCGGATTGCGCACCGACGAGCTGACCGACGTAGCTGATCTCGCCCTCCTCGTCCTCGACCATGTTGAGCGAGATCAGCGGCGCGTGCGCCATCGCCGAGCGCGCGATCGCGGCCCAGTCGTCGAGCTGGAATGGCTGCGGCGCGTGCAGGCTCTCACCGCGCAGCGCCAGCGCCTTCTCCACGAACTCCTTGGCCGGATCGGCTTCGAGCGCACTGATGTCGGCGATCGCCAGCGCCACATAGCCATCGAAGCGCAGCGTATCGCCGATCTCCGCGACCAGGCAGAACTCGCGCGACAGCGCCACCACGTAGCCATGGATCGCACCTGGTTGCAGGCGTTCGCGGCGGATGCGCAGCGGAATGCGTTGCTCGAAGGCTTCGCGCAACTCGGCGCGCACGCCGCGCGCCTTGAAGGGGACAACCGTGTTCATGTGCGTATGGTGGGTCAGCGCGGCAGCGGGTGCAAGTTGCAGCGGCGCGGCAGCGGCCGCGCCTCGTTCAAAGGATGTAGCGCGACAGGTCCTCGTCCTTCACCAACGCGCCAAGATGCGCATCGACATAGGCCGCATCGATGCGATAGTGCTCGCCGCTGCGGTCGGAGGCTTCGTAGGAAATCTCGTCGAGCAGGCGTTCGAGCACGGTGTGCAGGCGTCGCGCGCCGATGTTCTCGGTGCGCTCGTTGACCTGGAAGGCGACCTGGGCGAGGCGCTCGATGCCATCGTCGGTGAACTCGACACCCACGCCTTCGGTACCCAGCAGCGCGACGTACTGCTTGGTCAGCGCATGGTGCGGCTCGGACAGGATGCGGCGGAAATCCTGCGCGGTGAGCGCGGCCAGCTCGACGCGGATCGGAAAGCGCCCCTGCAGTTCGGGCACGAGGTCGGACGGCTTGGCCAGCGAAAACGCCCCCGAGGCGATGAACAGGATGTGGTCGGTCTTGACGATGCCGTACTTGGTCGACACCGCCGAGCCCTCGACCAGCGGCAACAGGTCGCGCTGCACGCCCTCGCGCGACACGCCCGCGCCGCTCCACTCGCCGCGCTGGGCGATCTTGTCGATCTCGTCGATGAACACGATGCCGTTCTGCTCGGCATTGGCCAGCGCCTGCGCCTTGATCTCCTCGTCGTTGACGAGCTTGCCCGCCTCCTCTTCGACCAGCAGCGGCCGCGCCTGCGCCACGCTGAGCTTGCGCGTCTGGGTCTTGCCGCCCTGCAGCGACTGGAACATGCCGCGCAACTGGTTGGTCATTTCCTCCATGCCGGGCGGGGCCATGATCTCGACGCCGACGTTGAGCGCAACCTCGAGCTCGATCTCGCGCGCATCGAGCGCACCCTCGCGCAGCTGCTTGCGCAGCTTCTGGCGCGTCTCGGCCTCGCGCGGATCGGGCTGGGCCGGCTCGTTGGCGAAGCCCACGCCGTGCCGGCGCGGCAGCAGCGCATCGAGAATGCGTTCCTCGGCGCGGTCCTCGGCCTGCGAGCGCACGCGTGCCTTGGCCTGCTCGCGCGTCATCTTGACCGCGGCGTCGGCGAGGTCGCGGATGATCTGCTCGACATCCTTGCCGACGTAGCCGACCTCGGTGAACTTGGTCGCCTCGACCTTGATGAACGGCGCGTTGGCCAGCGCCGCCAGGCGACGCGCGATCTCGGTCTTGCCCACGCCGGTGGGCCCGATCATGAGGATGTTCTTGGGCGTGACTTCCTCACGCAGCGTTGGTTCGAGCTGCATGCGCCGCCAGCGGTTGCGCAACGCGATCGCGACCGCGCGCTTGGCCGCGTTCTGGCCGATGATCCAGCGGTCGAGTTCGTTGACGATTTCGCGGGGCGTGAGTTCGGACATGGGCTCGGATCGGATGCAGCGCGCCGCGACGGGCGCGCCGCCATCACAGTTCTTCGATGGTGGTGTTGTGGTTGGTGTAGATGCAGATGTCGGCGGCGATCTTGAGCGCGCGCTCGACGATCGTGCGCGCGTCGAGCGCGCTGTTCTCCAGCAGCGCCTTGGCCGCGGCCAGCGCGAACGGACCGCCCGAACCGATCGCGAGGATGCCCTGCTCGGGTTCGAGCACGTCGCCATTGCCCGAGATCAGCAGTGAGGCATCCTGGTCGGCCACCGCGAGCATCGCTTCGAGCCGGCCCAGGCGCCGGTCGGTGCGCCAGTCCTTGGCCAGTTCGACCGCGGCGCGCGTGAGGTTGCCGCCGTGCTTGTCGAGCTTGGCCTCGAACAGCTCGAACAGCGTGAACGCGTCGGCGGTGGCGCCGGCGAAGCCGGCCAGCACGTCGCCCTTGCCGAGGCGGCGGATCTTGCGGGCGTTGGCCTTCATCACCGTGTTGCCGAGCGTGACCTGGCCGTCGCCGCCGATCACGACGCGGCCGTCGCGGCGCACGCAGACGATGGTGGTGGCGTGGAACGGCTGCATGGGGCGTTTCCGCTGCGGACGAAACCGTCGATGTGGGGCCACCCGGTGGCATTGCAAGCCCGCCGCGCGGCCGCCGGCCAGACCCGCGCTACTTGCCGCGCCGCTGCGCGCGCGGATGGGCGCCGTCGTAGACCTTGGCCAGGTGCTGGAAGTCCAGGTGCGTGTAGACCTGGGTGGTGGCGATGTCGGCGTGGCCGAGCAGTTCCTGCACCGCGCGCAGGTCGCCCGAGGACTCGAGCAGGTGGCTCGCGCAGGAATGACGCAACAGGTGCGGGTACACGCGCTTCCACACGCCCTGTTGCTGGGCGCGGCGCCTGAGCCGCGCGCGCACGCCGTTGGGCGTGAGCGGCTTGCCGCGCGCGCCGCGCACCAGCGGATCGTCCATGCCGCCGCCATCCTGCGCACGCAGCGCGGACAGCGCGGCCAGCGCCCTGGATCCGACCGGCACGATGCGCGTCTTGCTGCCCTTGCCGGTCACGCGCAGGCTGCCCTCGGCCGCGTCGAGGTCGCGCCAGCGCACGTTGCACAGCTCCGACACGCGCAGGCCGCTCGAATACAGCAGCTCCAGCAGCGCGCGATCGCGCACCGCCTCGGCATCCTCGCCCGGCACCTCGACCAGCTGGCCCATCTCGTCGACGTCGAGCACCTCGGGCAGCTTGCGCCGCAGCTTGGGCGTGCGCAGGCCGAGCGCAGGATTGGCCGTGACCTCGCCCTCGCCGGCCAGGTAACGCAGGAATCCGCGCCAGGCCGATGCGGTGTGGCGCAGTGTGCCCGCGCCCAGCCCCTGCCGGTGCAGGTCGGCCAGCAGCGACTGCAGGTGCTCGCCGCGCAACTGCGACCAGGCCGGCAGCGCCAGCGCGTGGGCGCGCTCGAGCAGGCGCGCGAGCGCCCGCGCATAGTTGTCGAGCGTGCCGGGTGCGCAGCCACGTTCCACGCGCAGCTTGTGCAGCCAGGCGTCGACCGCGGGCTGCAGCGGCGCGGCCATCTCAGCCCAGCGGGAAGCGCGACACGGCGGTCGAGATCGCCTCGCCGATGAGCTTGAGGAACACCGTGCCCATGCCCGGGTGGAAGCGGTTGGCATCGGCGCTGCCGATCGCGAGCATGCCCACGCCGATCGGCAGCAACACCGCCGACTGCACCTGTCCGGCCAGCGCCCCGAACAGCGCATCGAGCTTGTCCTGCTGCAGGCGGCCGCACAGCGGTTCGCCGCGCTTGAAGAACTCATCGAAGGCCGGGAACGCGACCGTGCCGGCCGGTTCGGCGATGAGCCACTCCGCCGCGGGCAGGTCGGGATCGGCGCGGAACAGCACCAGGCGCACGCACAACGGTGCGCCAGGTACCGCGCCGGTGTAGGCGGGCGGATCGCGGAAGTCCTCGGCCAGCGCCGCCACCACCGCGGTCGCGGTCTCGGGCAGGCTGCGCGCGCGCATCAGCGCCAACGTGAGCGTGTGCACGCGCACCATGAGCGCCTCGTTCTCGTGCGCGATCTCGATCAGCTCGTGCAGGCGGCGGCTGAGCTCGCGGTTCTTGTCGCGCAGCACGTCGAGCTGGTAGCTCGCCAGCGACGCGGCCTTGCCCTGTTCCCGCGGCAACTGCAGCGCGAGTGCGATGTCGGGGAACGCCGACAGGAAATCCGGGTGGCGGCGCAGGTAACCGGCCACGTCCATCGCGCTCAATCCATCCTTGACGCTGAATTCGCTCATGGGTTCCTCGCTGCGGCAGGCCGGCCGCCACATGATAGGCGAAGCCGCGCGCGGCCGTGTGTGCTCAGGTCGCCGCCAGCAGGCTCGGGTCGAGCTCGCCCTCGAACACGAACGCCGCCGGCCCGCTCATCGCCAGCGGCGCGCCCTCGCCATCCCAGTGGATGTCGAGCACGCCGCCGGGCAGGCGCACACTCACCAGCGCATCCACACGCCCGCGCCGACGCAGGATCGCGACCGCGGCGCAGGCGCCGCTGCCGCAGGCGAGCGTCTCGCCCACGCCACGCTCCCACACCCGCAGCGCGATCGCATCGCGTGCGAGCACCTGGGCGAAGCCGACGTTGCAGCGCCGCGGGAACAGCGGCGCGTGCTCGATCAGCGGTCCCAGCCCGGCCACCGGCGCCGCGGCGATGTCGGCAACCTCGACCAGCGCATGCGGATTACCCATCGACACCGCGCCGATGTCCACGTGCTGGCCACCCAGGTCGAGCCGGTAGCTGTCGGCCGCGCTCGCCACCCGCAGCGGGATCGCCGCGGGCGAAAAGCACGGCACGCCCATGTCGGCGCGCACGCGGCCATCGGCCAGCAGTTCGACCGCGACCACGCCCGCGGGCCCTTGCAACTGCACGCGGCCGACGCCGACCAGTCCGGCGCGCGCCAGCCACATCGCGACGCAGCGCAGGCCGTTGCCGCACTGTCCCGCGGGCGAGCCGTCCGCGTTCCAGATGCCGTATGCATACGCGCAGCCGGGGTGGGTGGCGGTCTCGATCGTGAGCAACTGGTCGAAGCCGATGCCGCGGTGGCGATCGGCCAGGCCTTGCATCTGGCGCGCCGACAGCCCCAGCGGCGCGCCGCGGCAATCGACCACGACGAAGTCGTTGCCGATACCGTGCATCTTGGCAAAGCGCAGGCCCATGCGCGTCAGCGCGCGGCGGCGGCGGCCGGCTCGGCCCCGGGACGCACCAGCGGCCCCTTGTTGCCACAGGCCGCGAGCAGCAGCGCACCGGTCACGACCACGGCAAGCAGGCGGGCGATGCGGATGGGCATGGGCGGGTCCGGCGCGGAGAGACCGCGGCAGTATACCGACCCGCACGCGGCCGACGGGCTATGCTTGCGCCATGTCGATGTGGCCATTCGTGATCGCGTGTTACCTCGTCGCGGGCGTGTTTGCGCTGGGCATGCTCGGCCAGCTCGTGGCCAGCCGCCGCCGCTGGCGCATGCGGCGCCGCCTCGGCGCGGGCCATCGCCTGCTGTGGGCCGCGCTGCTGGGCCTGTGCGCGGCGCTGGCCGCGCTCGTGGGCAGCGCGGTGCTCGGCTACCAGCGCCTCACGGCCGAGGCTGCGGTGGCCGTGATCGAAGCGCACGCGATCGCGCCGCAGCGCTGGGCGGTGAGCGTGACCACGCCCGCGGGCGCGCGCCACGAAGTCGAACTGGGCGGCGACCAGTGGCAGCTCGACGCCCGCGTGATCAAGTGGAAGCCGGGCGCGATCCTCGCCGGCGCGCCAGCGCTGTACCAGCTCGACCGCATCGGCGGGCGCTATGCCGATATCGCGCGCGAACGCGAGGCGCCGCGCAGCGTGTTCGCACTGTCCACGCCGCACGCGCTGGACCTGTGGCAGCTCACCCGGCGCTTCCCGCGCTGGCTGGCCTGGGTCGATGCCGACTACGGCAGCAGCGCCTACCTGCCGCTGGTCGACGCGGGCCGCTACGAGGTGAGCCTTGCGGCGGCCGGTGGCCTCGTGGCGCGCCCGGCCGATCCGGCCACCGCGCAGGCACTGCGCCTGCGCGGCTGGCACAGGCCATGAACAGCCCACCCACCGCGCCGCGCTCGCGCCTGCGCTGGGCCTGGTCGCTGCTGGCCTGGGTCGCGCTTGGCCTGGCCCTGCTCGGCGTGATCCTGCCCGGGCTGCCGACCGTGCCGTTCGTGCTGCTGTCGGCATTCGCGGCCGCACGCGGATCGACCCGGCTGCACGCGCGCCTGCTGGCCGACCCACGCATGGGTCCGATCATCCGCGACTGGCAACAGCATGGCACCGTGGCACGGCGCACCAAATGGACCGCGCTCGCGACCATGGTGCTGAGCGGGGTGCTGCTGGTGCTGTTCACGCCGCCGCTGGCGGCGGGCAGTGGCATCGTGATCATGACGATCACCGCCACCTGGTTGTGGTTGCGCCCCGAACCGGATCAGCCCAGCGACTTGCGATAGCGCAGCGCGTCGGCGCCATCCTCGTAGTAGGCCGCGCGCATGCCGCAGCGCTGATAGCCCAGGCGCTCGTACAGGCGCTGTGCGGCGCCGTTGTCGCAGCGCACCTCCAGCGTGACCGCGCCCACGCCGCGCCGCCGCGCCGCGCGTTCGGCCGCGCGCAGCAGGCGCTCGCCGATGCCGCGGCCGCGCTGGCCGCTGGCCACCGCGAGCGAATACAGCCGGCCGCTGCGCGCGCCGCGCCGGAACAGCAACAGCAGCGCACCGACCACGCGTCGACCGTGGATCGCGCGCAGCACGCCCGCACCGAGGCTTTCCAGGTGATGGCGCCACTGCCGCCGGCTGATGCGATCGCCCTGGAAGGCGGCATCCTCGAGCGCGACGATCGCATCGAGGTCGTTGGCGGTGGCACGCCGCACGTGCACCCCGGCCGGACCGGCGTCGCTGGCGAAGATGGAGGACACGGCGGCACGCACGGCGCGCAGCCTAGTGGCGCGGCGCCGGCGCCGCAACGCGCGGCCACGGTGCATTCATTGCCGCTTCATCGGCGCAACGCGGCGCTTGTGGCACACTGCGCGCCGCGCAACGGCCGCGCAGCCATTCCCGGCCATCCACACCGCTGCGCCACGTCGCATGAGCCGGCTCGTCATCGTTGTCGAAAAAGCCTCGGACTGGGGCTCGTACTACCCTTCCGACAACGTGGTGACCGCGCAGGACTACCTGCGCGAGCCGCTCGGCGGCGAGGATGAGCGCGTGCAGGTCATCAACCTGTGCCGCAACTACAAGTACCTGGGCACCGGCTACTACGTGTCGCTGCTGGCCGAGGCGCGCGGACACAAGGTGATCCCGTCGGTGCGCACGATCAACGACTTGCGCCGGCGCTCGCTGTATGGCCTGGACATCGAGGACCTCAACGCCAAGCTGGGCAATTTCCTGCCCGCGGGCGGCCGCGACACCACCGACCTCGGCATCCTGGTCTACTTCGGCGAGACCTCCTATCCCGCGCTGGCCGACCTCGCGCGCCAGGTGTTCGAGCTGTTCCCGTGCCCGATCCTGCGCCTGGAGTTCGAGCGCGAGCGGGTCTGGCAGATCGTCGCGATCAAGCCCACCGGCCTGCACACGCTGTCGGACCAGCAGGAAGACGCCTTCGCGCAGGCGCTGGACCAGTTCTCCAAGAAGCTGTGGCGCAAGCCGCGCGCACGGCGCAAGTTCCGCTACGACCTGGCCATGCTGGTCGACCCGCAGGAGACGATGCCACCCTCGAACAAGCGCGCGCTCAAGGCCTTCGCCGAAGCGGGCGCCGAGCTCGGCATCGACGTCGACACCATCACGCGCAACGACTACGCGCGCCTGGCCGAGTACGACGCGCTGTTCATCCGCGCCACCACCGCGCTCGACAACCCCACCTACCGCTTCGCCAACAAGGCCGAGAAGGAGGACATGGTCGTCATCGACGACCCCGGCTCGATCCTCAAGTGCACCAACAAGATCTACCTGCACGACCTGCTGCGCTCGCGCAAGCTGGCCACGCCGCGCACCGAGATCCTGTACCGCGACGACGCCAAGCGCATCGCCGAGCTGCCCGGGCTGCTCGGCTTCCCGATCGTGCTCAAGATTCCCGACGGCTCGTTCTCGCGCGGCATCGTCAAGGTCGAACACGCCGAGGCGCTCAAGCGCGCCGCCGATGACCTGTTCCAGCACACCGCGCTGGTACTCGCGCAGGAGTTCATGTTCACCGACTTCGACTGGCGCATCGGCATGCTCAACCGCGAGCCGCTGTACGCCTGCAAGTACTTCATGTCGCGCGGCCACTGGCAGATCTACAACCATGCGGCCAAGGGCACGGCCAAGACCGGCGGCTTCGAGACGTTGCCGGTGCGCAGCGTGCCGGGCGAAGTGCTCAAGCTCGCGCAGAAGGCCACCGCACCGATCGGCGATGGCCTGTATGGCGTGGACCTCAAGCAGGCCGGCGAGCGACTCGTGGTGATCGAGGTCAACGACAACCCTTCGATCGACGCCGGCGTCGAGGATGCCTACCTCGGCGATGACCTGTATCGACGCATCATGGACGAGTTCCTGCGCCGCATGGAGCGCAAGCGCATGGGCCTGCGCGGCTAGCCACCGCGTGGTTGCACGGCCGTGCACCGCAGGTTGGGGCCGGCCGCGGGAATCGGTCTTGTGCACTTGATCGCGCCAAGTCCACGCCCGCGCCAGACCTCGGGCGGGGCCCTGTGCGACCGAGTCACCGTGAACCACACTGCCGACGCGACCCCTCGCATCTGCGGCTGTGGACCCGATCCGGTGTCGTGCGGCGGGCCAGCCGCGGCAACGGTCATGGCAGAGGACCGATCCTGCCGAGCCAGGACGCGCAACCGCGCCAGGCGCAATACAGCAGGTTCGCGCCAAATGCGAGCAACAACGCCGCCCCAAGATACGCCAGGCCGTCGACGCTGGTCAGCGCAACGTACAGGCCAGAGGCGACGAACAGGACGCCGAGCATCGCTCCCATCCACCGATAGGTTCGACCACCACCGGCCGGCTGCTGCGAATGATGATTCATGGCATGGCCCCGGACGTGAATCAGACCACCTCGCCGCGTGACCGACCGGCCCCGCGGGGATCACCCGGTCGCGCAGGCGGCTCCGCACCGGTCGGGCCGATGCCGCCGACCCGACCCCATTCCCACAGCCACCGGCTGCATCGCGTAGTCCTGGGTGGCGAGCTTATCGCTCATGACTGCCGTTGCAATGGTTCCATCGGCGCGGGACTCGCGCTTGGTGCACGCGGTGCGCGGCGCGGACGTTGCTGCACTCGCGCCTGGCGCCGCATGGCCGGCCTGCGTCGGCGCGCGGCTGCGGCCTTCAGCGCGGTGGCGAGGCCGCGACCGAGGCGCCTGCGGGCAAGCCAGGCCAGGTCCAGCAATGGCGCACCGAGCAGCCAGAACGCGGCGCTCCAGCCACCTGCACGGCTCCACCACAGGTTCGGCGCGATCAGCATGACGGCGAGCCCGGCCAGCCACCACACGTGCAGCAACACGGGCCACGGCGCGTGCTCACGCGCTGCGTTCACCGGCTTGGCGCGCCGCTGCGGCAGCCGGTGCAGTGGCGGCAGCGTGGTGGATCGCGGCCCGCCGGTGCGGGTCGCGGTGTCGGGCAGGCTCAACGGCGCAAGCAGCATGGCAAGGTCCTCGCAATCGGGGCGGCCCAGCGTGGCTCAGCCATGTCTCACCGGCTGCGATCGCCGCCCGGGGGCAGCGTGCCTGCATGCGATACTGGCGCGTCGCTGCCCGGAGCCTGCGTGGAAGACCACGGTTACCTGCATTACGCGCTGATCCTGTTGCTGGCCACCGTGGTCGCGGTGCCGCTGGCCAAGCGCTGGCGCGTCGGCGCGGTGCTCGGCTACCTCGGCGCGGGGCTGCTGATCGGGCCCTCGGGCCTCAACCTCATCGGCAACGGCAAGCTCATCGCGCAGGTGTCCGAACTGGGCATCGTGC
This sequence comes from Lysobacterales bacterium, assembly GCA_014338185.1. Lineage (GTDB taxonomy): Bacteria > Pseudomonadota > Gammaproteobacteria > Xanthomonadales > Rhodanobacteraceae > Dokdonella_A. The sequence continues at coordinate 31,862 of QUBV01000022.1, forward strand.
TCATGCTGTTCGTGATCGGGCTGGAGCTGAGTCCGCAGCGGTTGTGGGTGATGCGGCGCCACGTGTTCGGCGCGGGCAGTGCGCAGATGGTTTTGACCGCGTTGCTGCTGGGCGGCATCGCGCTGGCGTTCGGCCTGCACTGGAAGGTCGCGCTGGTGATCGGATTGGGCCTGGCGCTGAGTTCGACCGCGATCGACCTGCAGTTGCTGGCCGAACGCAAGGAACTGGCCAGCCCGCACGGACGCCTCGGCTTTGCGATGTTGCTGCTGCAGGACGTGGCCGCGATCCCGCTGCTCGCGCTCATCCCCGTGCTCGGCGCGAGCCACGCCGAATTGAGCGGCATGGATGCGCTGCTCGCTGGGTTGCGCGTGATCGCGACCATCGCGCTCGTGGGCGTGGGTGGCCGTTACCTGTTGCGGCCGATGTTTCGCGCCGCAGCGCGCCAGGGCGGCACGCCGGAGGTGTTCACCGCGACCGTGCTGCTGGTGGTGATCGGCACCGGCCTGCTGATGGAGCTGGCCGGCATCTCGATGACGCTGGGCGCATTCCTGGCGGGCGTGCTGCTGGCGGATTCGGAGTACCGCCACGAGATCGAGGCGCAGATCGAGCCGTTCCGCGGCCTGCTGCTGGGCCTGTTCTTCGTGAGCATCGGCATGGCGCTGGACCTGCGGTCCACGCTCGACCAGCCGCGCCTGGTCGGGCTGTTGCTGCTCACGCTGCTGCTGGCCAAGGGCGTGGTGCTGTTCCTCATCGCGCGCGTGGGCGTGCGGCTGGAGCGCCACCAATCGCTCGCGCTCGCGGCGCTGCTCGCACAGGGCGGCGAGTTCGGCTTCGTGGTGTTCGGGCTGGCCCGGGGCAGCGGCCTGCTCACCCCGGCGCAACACGATCTGGCCGTGCTCGTGGTCACGCTGTCGATGGCCGCCACACCGCTGCTCGTGCGCCTGGTCAGCGAACTGGCGCCGCAGCGCAAGCCGGTGCAGCCGACGCGCAACTTCGACGCCATCGATGCGCTCGCCCCGCGCGTGATCATCGGTGGCATGGGGCGTGTCGGCCAGATCGTGGCGCGCATCCTCAACGCCAATCGCATCGCCTTCACCGCCCTGGAAGCCGACCCCGACCAGGTCGACTTCATGCGCAGCTACGGCAACACGGTGTACTTCGGCGATGCCACCCGTCTGGACCTGCTGCGCGCGGCACAGGCCGACCGCGCCGAGGTCTTCATCATCACCGCCGGCGATGTCGACACCAACCTGCGTACGGCGCGCCTGCTCAAGCGCCACTTCCCCCACCTCAAGGTGTTCGCGCGGGCGCGCAACCGCCAGCACGTGTTCAAGCTCATGGACCTGGGCGTGGCCGGGGTGGTGCGCGAAACCTTCCATTCCAGCCTGGAGGTCGCACGCGAGGTGCTGCAGGCGCTGGGCATGGACGCGGCCGTTGCCGGCGAGCGGGTGGAGCGTTTCCGCGTCCACGATGAACAGGTGCTTGCGCAGCAGTACCTGGTGCATGACGATGCGGCGGCGTTGCTGCAGACTTCGCAGGAAGCACGCGAGGAGCTCATGCAGTTGTTTGCCGCGGACATGGATGGGGGCGATGTCGATGACACACGGCGCTGACCGGCGCGGACTGGCACTCGCGAGTGCGCAGCTGAGCAGCTTCGACCGCCAGTTCACCGCCCAGGCGCAGGTGCAGCGTCCCGACCGCTACCGCCTGCTCGATGCCCTGCCACTGGACACGCCGCGCATCGCGCGCGGCAGCGGCGTCTCGTACGTGGCGGCGAGCTTCGGCAGCGAAGCGGTGAGCCAGGACATGGGCAGCTTCGACCGCCTGCTCGCCTTCGACATCCGCACCGGCCTGGTCTGCGTCGAGGCCGGGATGGCCATCGGCGACCTGCAGCGCTTCCTGTTGCCGCGTGGCTGGTACCTGCCGATCGCACCAGGACATCCGCGCGCGACCATCGGTGGCTGCATCGCCGCCGATGTGCACGGCAAGAACCCCGCGCGCGACGGCACCTTTCGCGCGCTGGTGGAGGAGCTGCAGCTGCACGTGCCCGGCCATGGCCTGCTGAGCCTGGACGCGCACCACGACGCCGACCTGTTCGCGGCGACCTGCGGCGGCCTGGGCCTGACCGGCACGATCACGCGCGCGACGCTGCGCCTGCGGCGGCCGCCTGGCGCGATCGCGCTGCGGCGCGTGCCGGTGGCGAACCTGGCCGAAGCCGCGCGCGTGCTGCGCGAGGCCGCCAACGCGCAGGTGCTGTACGGCTGGCACGACGGCCAGAGCGCGCGCTTCGGCAGCGGCGTGATCCATCTCGGCCTTGCCGACGAGGAGGCCACGCCGCCGGCGCTGGACACCTCGCCTGCGCGCGACCTGCCCGCATCGATCGCGCCGCTGCCGTTCACGGTGTGGAACGCCCGCGCGATCGCACTCGCCAACAGCTGGCTGCGGCGACGCTGGTGCGCACCCGGCATGAGCGTGGCCCCGCTCGCGAGTGCGCTGTTTCCGCTCAATGACGCGCGCTGGTACTTCGCCGGCTTCGGCAGCGCCGGCCTGGTCGAGTTGCAATGGCTGGTGCCGCACCCGCGCTTCGAGGCGTTTGCGGCCGCGCTGGGCGAATGTGTCGCGCGCGAGCAGCCGCGCATCGCACTGGTGTCGAGCAAGCTGTTCGACGGCCACGCGCACGGGCTCGCCTTCGACGGCAAGGGCATCGCGCTGGCGCTGCATCTGCCCAGCCCGGCCGCGCCGCGCCAGCGCGCGTTCTGCGAGCAGTTCACCCAGATCGCGCTCGCCCATGAGGGACGCCCGAACCTGATCAAGGACGCCACACTCGACGCCGACAGCGTGCGCCGCGCGATCGCCGATTTCGAGGTGCGCCGGCTCGCGCTCGCCCGCTACAACGCCGATGGCCGGTTCCGCTCGGAACTCACGCGGAGGCTGGCACTGTGACCGCGATCATCGTCGGTGCCTCCAGCGGACTCGGCCGCGCGCTGGCGGGCGAACTGGCGCAGCGTGGCCATCCGCTGCTGCTGATCGCCTCGGACGCGCGCGACCTGCAGGCGCTGGCGGCGGATCTTGCGCTGCGCCACGAGGTGGAAGTGGCCACCTTGGCGATGGATCTGGCCCGCGAGGTGGATCCGGGCGCACGCATCCTCGCCGCGCTCGCCAGCCTGCCGCCGGCCACGGCGCTGCTGCTGCCGGTGGGGCTGTCGCGCCGTGACGATGCCTTCGGACTCGGCGCTGGCGCGATCGGCGAATTGCTCGCGATCAACCTGCATGCGCCGCTGGCGATCGTGCATGCGCTGCTGCCGATGCTGTGCGAGCGGCACGCCACGGTGGTGTTGTTCGGCAGCATCGCGGCGGTGCGCGGGCGTGGCCACAACGTGGTGTACGCGAGCGCCAAGCGCGCGCTGGAGTCGGCCTACGAAAGCCTGCGTCAGGCACACGCCCCGGACGTGCTGCACGTGCAGCTGTACCGGCTCGGCTTTCTCGCCACCAACCTGACCTGGGGCCTGCGCCTGCCGCTGTCGCCGGCAGCGCCCGCGACCGTGGCGCGACGCGTGGTTGCACGCCTGGGCAAGGGCTCGTTCAAGCGCTACCTGCCTCGCCGTTTCGCACTGGTCGCGCTGCTGCTGCGCGCGTTGCCGTGGTTCGTGTTCCGCCGGTTGCGCGGCTGAACCGTCGTGGTCGCGCCGACGTCGGGCGCGGTCGTGCCGGGACGGATGCGGGCAAGCCCGTCGCGACGCACTGATCCAATCGCTACATCCGGTGCCACGGTGATGCACCGTTGCGTCAAGGAATCGGACACGATCGATGGCATGGTGGTTGGCCAGCGCATTCTTCTTCTGGCTGGTGCTGCGCGAGTTGCGCGCGCCGTCGCATCGCCTGCATCCCGAGCCGGTCTATCCGCCGTACCTGCTGCTCGTGCTCGCACTGGCCATCCTCTGTGCGTGGCAACCACTGGCAAGGTGGCGCTTCGAGGCTCGCCTGGCGCGCGTGGCGAGCGACCTCGCCGATGGCAGGCGGGCCAGCGTGCATTGCAACACCCTGTTCGACACGATGCTCGATCCGAACATGCTGTACGCCGGACATGCCAACATCGAAACCGGCAGAATCGTGCTGCAAAAACCATGGTGCAGCCGGCTCCGGGCCTACCTCTCGCATCCCGCAAGCGCGAGCGACGTGGAGCGCTACAGCCTGCACCTGTTCACCCACGAGGCAATGCACGTGCGCGGCGAGAGGGACGAGGCGCGCACCGACTGCCAGGCCATGCAGCGCCACGTGCGCGCGGCAGGTCTGCTGGGGGTGCCGGCGGAACTCGCTCGGCGTGACGTGCGCGACTACTTCCGCTCGGTATTTCTCGCGCGCAACCGGCCCGGAACCTTGTCCACCCCGTACTACTCGCCGCTGTGCGGCCCGGGCGCGGAGTGGGACGAACACCTGCCCGACGCGCCATGGCCATGACGCGTCGATACCGACACTCCGGCCGGTGCGTGCGATCTGCGCCGCGTCCTCGCGCGGCCTCAATCGGGTGCGCGCGCGGGGTTGCGCAGCGTCTGCCGCGGTCCCGGGATCGTTGCGCCGCCGAGACCGAGTTCGGCCGCAACGTCGACATAACCGATCAGGCTGGCTACCTGCGCCGCGGTGCGGCCGAACGCATCGACCAGATCGAGCGGCGCGCCGCGCGCCTTGAGCACGCGCACGCAGCCGATCAGGCCATGCAAGGCACATGCATGCAGTGCGCCCACGCCGCGGGCGTCCTGCGTATCGACCGGCGCGCCGCGGTCGACCAGCCAGTCGCACAGCAGGCGCAGGGCTTCGGCGTCGCAGCGCGCGCCGGGCGGCTCGCGGGCACCGAGCAGGATGAGCAGCGCATCCTGGTTGCCACGATTGCGGGTGGTGAGCTTGGCACCTGCGCGCAGCAGGCGTTCGAACATGCTGCGCGCAATCACCACGTCGCCGCAACCGAACGCATATTGCGCGATCGCGTGCAGCGGCGTACCGCCCTGGGCGTCGGCGGCCTCGGGGTCGGCGCCGGCTTCGAGCAGCGCCTCGACGATGCGCGCCTCGCCCAGCGCACAGGCGAGGGTGAGCGAGGTGCCGATCCCGGCGATGCGCAGGTCGGGCGACACGCCGTGGCTGAGCAGGGTGCGCACGATCGCCTCGCGCCGCGCGCTCACCGCCGCGGCGAGCGCGTGCACGCCGCCGTGGGCCAGGCGCGTGAAGTCCGCCCCCGCGTCGAGCAGGTGCACCGCGAGCGCAGCGTGGCCGGCGCCCGCGGCTCGGATCAGTGCGGTCGCTCCGCGCGCGTCGGTGGCATCCACGCTCAGCCCGAGCTGGAGCAGGCGGGTGACCGCATCGAGGTCGCCGACAGCCGCGGCATCGGGCAGGTCCTCGTCGCGCAGCGGGCGCAGCGGCAGGCGCCAGCGTGACCAGTCCAGCCAATGCGCGAGTGTGGAGTTGCGCGTGAGCGCAAGGCCCAGCGGAGTCTCGCCGCAGGCATTGGCGACGTCGGGATTGGCGCCCTGCAGCAGCAATTCGCGCACCAGAGCATGTGCATCGCGTGCGACCGCGAGGTGCAGCGGCGTGTCGCCGCGCCCGTCGCGCAGGTTGGGATCGCAGCCGCGCCGCAGCAGGGTGGTCGCGAGCCCATCCTCGGCGGCCGCGACCAGCACATGCAGGGTCGAGGGCGCCGCGTCGGTGCCGCCAAAGGGGTCGGCACCGCGTGCGACGAGCTCTTGCACGAGCGCACGCTGGGTCGCGTCGAGCGGTGCCGGCGAGTACTGCAGCACGCGTGCCACGAGGCCTGCGCCGCCCACCGGCGCGCCACGTTGCAGCAGTTCCAGCGCCGCCTGCGCACTGCCGGGCAGCTGCTCCAGCACGCGCCCGAGCAACGGCGCGCCGTCGTCGGGCGGTGCCAGCGCCTCGACCGCGTGGTTGAGCAGCCAGCAGCGCGCGGCGCCAAGTGCGGGGTCGTCACACAGCGCAAGATACAGTTGCTCACGCATCGCGCGCGGCCATTCGCGCACGCACGCCGCGAGCTCGTCGGCGACGTTCCAGTGACCAAAGCGCAAGGCGTCGAGCAGATGGGCGTGTTGGTCATCGAGCGTCCCGGTCGCGGGCGGGTCCAGCGAACTCGGGCGCGGGTAGGCCGGATCCAGTTGCGCCACGATCGGCCAACGGCCCGCCAACGCGGCGAGATCGACCGCGCGCCGGCCATCGTCGGCGGCCAGGTTGCGATCGCAGCCAAGCGCGAGCAGCGCGCGCACCGCGTCTTCACCGGCCTGGCGCGCCTGGGCGGCGTGCATGAGGGCGCTGCGGCCGGTGCCGTCGCGACGGTCGAGTTCGGGCTTGCGCTTGCCCAGGGCATGGATGGTGCCGGCCGAGCCTGCGCGCGCGGCTTCCATGAGCGCGGTGGTGCCACGCTGGTCGACCAGATTCGGATCGGCGCCCGCGGCCAGCAGCACCTCGACGATGCGCACGTGGCCGGCGAGGGCCGCCGTGTGCAATGCGGTGCGCTCAAGCGCGGCGCGGGCATCCACTCGCGCGCGGTGCTTGAGCAGCAGCCGCACACCGACCGGGTCGTCCTCGGCGATGCCGGCCGCGCAGACCAGTGCCGGTCGCGCATTGTCCACGTCGGGACGCGCGCGGTGTTCGAGCAGGAAGGCCAGCAGGTCCCAGTTGGCGGCGGCCGCGGCAATGCCCAGCGCGGTCATGCCCTCGCGATTGACCGCGTCGACGTCCACCTTGGTGTCGAGCAGCAATGCCGCGATGATCGGACTCGCACAACGCGCGGCGTGGTGCAGCGGGGTGTTGCCGGCCGCATCGACCGCACAAGCGTCGGCACCGTTGGCGAGCAGCATGGTGACCGCATCCGGGCGTCCTTCATGGCTGTCACGCGTGGCGATCACGAGCGGCGTGGTGCCCGCGTGCGCGCGGTTGACGTCGGCGCCGTGCTGAATGAGCGCGCGCAGCGCGCCGAGGTCGGGAAGCGTGGCCGCAATCATCAAGGGACTGCGCTGGTCGCGCGCGTCGGCGGGCGGCAAGGTGTCGGCGATGGCGCCCATCTCGAGCGCGGCCAGCGCACGCGGTACATTGGCCGCCTGCAGTGCAGCGAGCAGAACCGCATCCAGTTCCGGCTGCGGCAGGCCGGGCGCCAGGACCATGTCGATTGCGGCCGGGTCGACCCTCGCCTGGGCATCGTCGAGGCCGGCACGCAGCGCGCGCAGGTGTGCGACCCATGCGCGCAAGGTGCTGCGCACGATGAGCCAATGTGCGGCGGGCGCGAGCAGCAACGCATGCACGAGCAGCAGCGTCGCCGCTGCGCGAGCGGACAGCGCAAGGCCCAGTCCCGCGCTGAGCAGTGCGGCCAGCGCGAGCAACAGCAGGGTGACCGAGACGGTCAGCCCATGCCGGAACGAGACCTCGACATCGTGGGTCAACTCGCGCGTGAGCTGGATCGTGCTGCGCCAACGCGAGATCTGTCCGTGGCGCACCACGCAGGGTGCGGCGGGCAGGTCGCCACCGAGCGCTGGAACCACGAACAGCGGCCACAAGCGCCACAACAGCAGCGGCGCTGCCACGACGGCGAGCGACAACACCAGCGCCGATGTGAGGCTGCCGTCGGCCACGAGCCACTGCAGTGGGCGATCCAGCACGAGTGCGACGACCACCAGATACAGCGCCGACAGCAGCAGGTACCACAGCGTGGCGGTGGCGAGGGAAGCCGGCCCTGCGTGCCCGAAGCCGAATGCGCGCACGGCCCACGCCAGCAGCACCGCATTGCCGGCGAGCACCACGGGAATACTGGCCACACCGCCGCCGAGCCAGGCAAGCGCGTACAGACTCCACGCCAATGCCAGCAACAGCAGCGTCCGGCCCGCGGCCACGCGCCGTTGGCCAACCTTTGCCCGCATCTGCGCCCTCAACGCGACCCGCATCAAGCGCGAGTATATCGGGCCAGCACCACGACCATGCGCGCAGCCGATGCGGCGTGGTCCCGCTTCACGCCGGTGGCAGTTGCAGGTAGTAGCCGGGGCTGTCCAGCGCTGCGGCGAGCGTGTCGATGTCGACTCGTGCGAGCTTGCGGGTGACCGACAGGTCGATCTCCATGACTCGCGCCAACGGCTCGAGCGCGTGGCGCAGTGCAGCCGGCAGCGCGGCAGGCTCGGACGCCACCCTCAGGTACACGTAGGTATCAGCCTTGCGCAGGCTCTTGTAGACCACGCAGCGTCGGCTGTCGGGCGCGGAACTCGACATTGCGACGGACCATATCCCGCCAAACACGCAAAAGAAAAACGCCCTGCCGTTGCCGGCAGGACGTTTGGATGAAGCCCCTGGCGATGACCTACTCTTGCATGGCTTAAGCCACACTACCATCGGCGCTACTGCGTTTCACTTCCGAGTTCGAGATGGGATCGGGTGGGACCACAGCGCTAATGTCACCAGGGAACTGGTGCGAGTCGCGCACGCTGCGCGGACTCGGCATTGGGACTTGGGACGTAATCAAGCATTGGCGTCTGCTGCAGACGTTTCGTCGAGGTTCGATGCCGCGAGCCGGCCAGCGGTGGAGCTGGACACCGACGCGCAACCCATCGATTCGAGAAAGCAACTTGGAGTTATATGATCAAGCCGCACGGATCATTAGTATCAGTTAGCTCGGCATTACTGCGATACACACCTGACCTATCAACCATGTAGTCTTCATGGGTCCTTCAGGGGGCTTGTGCCCCGGGAGATCTCATCTTGAGGCGCGCTTCCCGCTTAGATGCTTTCAGCGGTTATCGCTTCCGATCATAGCTACCCGGCAGTGCCACTGGCGTGACAACCGGAACACCAGGGGATCGTCCACTCCGGTCCTCTCGTACTAGGAGCAGCCCCTCTCAAATCTCCAACGCCCACGACAGATAGGGACCGAACTGTCTCACGACGTTCTGAACCCAGCTCGCGTACCACTTTAAATGGCGAACAGCCATACCCTTGGGACCGGCTACAGCCCCAGGATGTGATGAGCCGACATCGAGGTGCCAAACACTGCCGTCGATATGAACTCTTGGGCAGTATCAGCCTGTTATCCCCGGAGTACCTTTTATCCGTTGAGCGATGGCCCTTCCATACAGAACCACCGGATCACTAAGTCCTACTTTCGTACCTGCTTG
>QUBV01000023.1 GCA_014338185.1 Lysobacterales bacterium
CGAGCCGAGTTCCTTGGCGATCTGGGCTACGATTGGGGCCGCGCCCGTGCCGGTGCCGCTGCTGCGCTGGCTGCCCGGCTGAGGCGTCAGCGCTCGGGCAGCACGAAGCGCCACGGCAGCAGCGCGTCGGCCTCGACTTCGACCCAGCTGCCGTCGGGTTGGCGAAAGCTCACCTGCGCGGCCGGGCCGAACTCCACCAGCGCCTGACGGCAGGCGCCGCACGGCGACACCGGCAACGCCTCCGCGTCGCGCGCGAAGGCCGCGACCGCGATCGCGGCGAGCCGGAACGCGGCGCCCTCGGCCTGCACCGCGCTCGCGATCGCCGCACGCTCGGCGCAACCGCCGATCGGGTAGGCCGCGTTCTCGACGTTGCAACCGGTGTACACCGCGCCGCTGGCCGATTGCAGCGCGGCGCCGACCTTGAGGCTCGAATACGGCGCGTACGCACGCTGCGCCGCGTCGATCGCGCGCCGGCGCAGGGCCGCGAGGTCGGGCGCGGTGCTCACAGCGCCTCGAGCCAGCCCCAACGGTCGGCGGTGCTGCCGTCGAACAGGCCGAAGAACAGCTGCTGCATCCGCTGCGTGACCGGCCCCGGCTTGCCGGCGCCGACCGGCTTGCCGTCGACCGAGCGGATCGGGGTGATCTCGGCCGCGGTGCCGCACATGAACAGCTCGTCGCACAGGTACAGGTATTCGCGCGGGATGTCGCGCTCGACGACGTCGATGCCATGCGTGCGCGCGAGCGTGATGAGCGTGTTGCGCGTGATGCCGTTGAGCAGCGCCGCACTCACCGGCGTGGTGTGCAGCGCGCCGTCGAACACGAGGAACAGGTTCTCGCCCGCACCCTCGCTGAGCAGGCCGGTGGACGCGAGCGCGATGCCTTCGCCGAAGCCGAGCCGCCGCGCCTCGCGCGCGATGAGCTGGCCCGACAGGTAGTTGCCGCCGGCCTTGGCGCCGGCCGGGATGGTGTTGGGCGCGAACCGCTGCCAGCTCGACACGCAGGCGTCGATGCCCTGTTCGAGCACGCCCGCGCCCAGGTACGCGCCCATGTCCCAGCACGCCACCGCGACATCGGTCGGCGTCTGCGCCGACAGGCCGAAGCCGCCGAGCCCGCGGAACGCGACCGGGCGCAGGTAGCACTGTTTGAACGCATTGGCCTTGACCACCGCGCGGCAGGCGGCGTTGATGTCGTCGAGCGAGTACGGCAGCGCGATGTCGTAGATCTTGGCCGAATGCAGCAGGCGCTTGTTGTGGTCGGTCAGGCGGAAGATCGCCGGGCCCTTGTCGGTCTCGTAGCAGCGGATGCCCTCGAACACCGACGAGCCGTAATGCAGTGCGTGCGCCATCACGTGCACGGTGGCGTCGGCCCACGGCTTGATCGCGCCGTTGTGCCAGATGTATGGGGGATACTGCTGGGCCATGGCGATGCTCCGGTGCGGGACCACGCATGATAGCAGCGCGCCATGCGCGGCCGGTTCACCACTCGAGCCAGTGGCAGGCGCCGTCGGCGTACACGCCGAAGTGGACCACGCCGGCAGCCGTGCCGCCGCTGCGCAGGCTCAGTCCGTCGGCGCCCGCATCGAGCGACAGCAGCGGCTCGGCCACGAGTGCGCGCAGCTCGGCCATGCGCTGCCTCGCGGCGGCGCCGCCGACGCCGCCCCAGTGCATCATCGCGGCGATCGCGTTGGCATCGTGGCGCGCGATCGCCGCGAGCATGCGCTCGCGCAGTTCGGCGCCGCTGCGCGCGCATTCGTCGGCGCGCGGCAGGTCGGCGGCCGCAGCCGCGGCCGCTGCCGTGACCGCACTGGCTTCCTCGCTGCAGCGCAGGCCGCTGAACACGATCTCGCCGTTGTGGCCGACGCAGCGATGCACGCGCTGGCCGGTGTCACCGGCCGGCGCTGCGCCAGGCAGCAGCAGCGCGAGCAGCAGCAGGCCCGCCGCAGGCGGGCGCCGGCGCCCGGCGCCGCCCGGGTGGCTTGCACGGCGCGCGCCGACGTGTTCTAGTTGGCCCATGACTTCGCCCATGCGCCCGATTGTGCCCAGCCTCGCCGCCGCTGTCGCGGGCGTCGCGCTGCGCAATCGCCGCAACAATAATCCGTGGCCGCTAAGCGGGGCTCGCGTGTAGGCGAAAGTTGCAACCGACACGATACGAAGGCCCGCTCGAATGCGGGCCTTCGGCGTTTTGGGGTCCGCGACACGGGATTCGTCGCCGCGGCTGGAACGGAACTCCAGCCGCGTTTGCGCGATGCAGGGAGGCTGCTGGAGTACCCCCATGTGTTCGATCTTTGGAATGTTTGACCTGCAGCCGGGCGACGACCTCGCCGCGCTGCGCCGGCAGGCGCTGGAATGCTCGCAGCGCCAGCGCCACCGCGGCCCTGACTGGAGCGGCGTGCATGTCGATGCCGGCGTGATCCTCGTGCACGAGCGCCTGGCCATCGTCGATCCGGCCAGCGGCGCGCAGCCGCTGCGCTCGCGCGACGGCGCGCTCGCGCTCGCGGTCAACGGCGAGATCTACAACCACGCCGCGCTGCGCGCGGACAGCGGCTACGACTTCACCAGCGGCTCGGACTGCGAGGTCGTCAACGCGCTGTACCGCGACGCGGGCGCGACGCCGCCCGCGCACTGGCTGGCGCGGCTCAACGGCATCTTCGCCTTCGCCCTGTGGGATGGCGCGAGCGGCCGCTATCTCGTTGCACGCGATCCCATCGGCGTGTGCCCGCTGTACTGGGGCCACGACACGCAGGGCCGGCTGTGCGTGGCCTCGGAGATGAAGGCGCTGGTCGATCTGTGTGCCGACGTGTGCGAGTTCCCGCCCGGCCACGTCTACGACAGCGCCGACGGCTCGCTCACGCGCTGGTACGCGCGACCGTGGCGCGAGCATGCGCACACGCGCGGGGTGCGGATCGAGCCGGCCGCGCTGCGCGGCGCGTTCGAGGCCGCGGTGCATCGCCAGCTCATGACCGACGTGCCCTACGGCGTGCTGCTGTCGGGCGGACTGGACTCGTCGCTGGTCGCCGCCTGCGCGGCGCGCTATGCGCGTGCGCGCATCGAGGACGGCGACCGCAGCGAGGCCTGGTGGCCGCGCCTGCACTCGTTCGCGATCGGCCTGGACGGCTCGCCCGACCTCGCCGCCGCGCGCGTGGCCGCCACGGCGCTGGGCACGGTGCACCACGAGTTCGTGTACAGCTTCGCCGAGGGACTGGACGCACTGCCCGAGGTGATCCGCCACATCGAGACCTACGACGTCACCACCATCCGTGCCTCCACGCCGATGTTCCTGCTGGCGCGCCGCATCAAGGCGATGGGCGTGAAGATGGTGCTGTCGGGCGAAGGCTCCGACGAGATCTTCGGTGGCTACCTGTACTTCCACAAGGCGCCGTCGGCGCAGGCCTTCCACGACGAAACCGTGCGCAAGCTCGACGCGCTGCATGCGTATGACTGCCTGCGCGCGAACAAGGCGATGATGGCCTGGGGCGTGGAGGCGCGCGTGCCGTTCCTCGACCTGGAGTTCCTCGACGTGGCGATGGCGATGGATGCCACGCACAAGATGGCCGGGGTGCAGGCCGACGGCACGCGCCGCATCGAGAAGGCGGTGCTGCGCGAGGCGTTCGCGGGCGTGCTGCCCGAGTCGATCCTGTGGCGGCAGAAGGAGCAGTTCAGCGACGGCGTCGGCTACGGCTGGATCGACGGCCTCAAGGCGCACGCCGCGCAGGTGGTGGGCGACCGCGAGTTCGCGGCGGCCGCCGCGCGCTTCCCGTTCAACACGCCCGCGACCAAGGAGGCCTACCTGTACCGCTCGATCTTCGAGCGCCACTTTCCGGGCCCGGCCTGCGCGGCGACGGTGCCCGGCGGAAAGTCGATCGCGTGTTCGTCACCGGCGGCGCTGGAATGGGACCCGGCCTTTGCCCACGCGGCCGATCCGTCCGGCCGCTCGGTCACCGGCGTGCATGCAGCCGCGGTGGCGGCGTGAGGCGGTGCGGCGCCGGGTGTGCGCCACGCGCGCGTGGCCGCGCGCTCAGGCGCGGCTGCGCATGCGCTCGATCACCGCGAGCGTGGGCTTGCTGCGGTTGAGCGTGTAGAAGTGCAGGCCGGGCGCACCGCCGGCGACGAGGCGGTCGCACAGGTCGGCCACCACCTCGGCGGCGAACTCGCGGATCGCCTCGACATCGTCGCCCAACGCATGCAGGCGCTTGCCGAGCCAACGCGGGATCTCGGCGCCGCACATGTCCGAGAAGCGCTTGAGCTGGGTGAAGTTGGCGATCGGCATGATGCCGGGCGTGATCGGGATGTCGATACCGAACCGGCGCACCGCGTCGACGAACCGGAAATAGCCGTCCGCGTTGTAGAAGTACTGGGTGATCGCGCCATCGGCGCCCGCCTCGACCTTGGCCTTGAAGTGGCGCAGGTCGGCGTGGGCGTCGTCGGCCTGCGGATGCACTTCGGGATAGCACGCCACCTCGATGTGGAAATGGCCGTCGTGCTCGCGGCGGATGAACTCGACGAGGTCGCTGGCGTGGCGGAAGTCGCCATGGCTGGCCATGCCCGAGGGCAGGTCGCCGCGCAGGGCGACGATGCGGCGGCAACCCAGTTCGCGGTAGCGCGCCAGCAGACTGGCGATCTCGGCGCGCGTGCCGCCCATGCACGACAGGTGCGGCGCGGCATCGAGCCCATGCACCTCGCGCAGGTGGCGGATCGTCTCGGGCGTGTAGCTGAGCGTGGAGCCGCCTGCACCGAAGGTGCAGCTCACGTACTCGGGCTGTTGCGCCTTGAGCCGCGGCAAGGACGCCTCGAGCGCCTCGCGCTGCTCGTCGGTCTTGGGCGGGAAGAATTCGAAGGAAACCGGAACGTGGGCCATCGGCGGGTCCATGGTGCGACAGGCGCGCACTATATCTCTTTGTGCGGATAGAGAGATAGATGGCCGGATGCGGCACCGACTGCATGGGCGCAGCCGCGAGCCGCAGTCAGCCGATGCCGGCGACCGCGCGCGCCTGCTGTGCGACGCGGGCTAGAACCACGCCACCAGCGCCAGGCTCAGCAGCGCGTACAGCGCGATGATGGTCCAGAAGTCGACGGGCGTGTCGTCGCGCTCGAGTTCGCGCATGCGCCAGCCGTCCTTCGCATGCACGCGTCCACGCGCGACCGCCAGCAGCGTGTACAGCGCCAGCAGCACGCCGAGGAAGTCGAACAGGCTCATGGGCGCGGCGCCACCAGCCAGGCGATGACCAGCCGCAGCAGGCCGAACCCGGCGAGGATGAGCCCGCTCGGCACCGCCACGATCATGAGCAGGCCCAGGCCGATCGGGTTGGCGTCGCGCGGCCCGAACCAGATCTCCAGCTGCAACGGCAGCCAGCCGACCAGGGCGAGCGCGAGCCCGCCCGCGATCAGCCAGCCCGCCTCGCGCAGGCTCGCGCCGCGCGTGGCGGGCGCGCGGGTCCTGTTGCCACGCCAGTCGTGCATGCGCTTGCCCCGGCCATGGGCAGCGGCGCGCAGCGCCGTGCCGTTATGCTCGCGGCCTGATTGTCTGCCACGTGCGTGCCCATGTCGATCGTACTCACCGGTTTTGCCCGTGCGCGGCTGTTTCCGCGCGAACCGCGCGCGAGCGCGATCCAGGACTGCGATGCCGATGCCTTCGTGGCGCGCCTCAACGCCGAGGCGCCGGTCGCGGTGCTGGCCGGCTATGCCCCGTTCTGCCGCCTGCACGTGCATCGCAACTGGACCTCGACGCGCTGCTCGGTGATCGCGATCGACGACAGCAACCGCCAGCACCTGCGCAGCGGCTACGAGGCGCGCACGCGCGAGGAACTGCCGGTGCTGGTGCGCTGGTTCGAAGGCTGCACGCCGCCGCGCGCGCGCTACCTCATCCCGATCCTGTACGACCGCGCGCAACTGGCGCGCGAAGGCACGCCGATCGATGCCGACTGGGGCATCGTCGGCTGCCTGTACACGCTCGAACCCGCGGAAATCCCCATGGCACCGATCACGATGCTGCGCAACGCGCTGGGCGTGGACGAGGGCGGCTCGGGCGTGGCGCTGGACCGCGCCGCCTACCTGCGCAGCGTGGAGTTCTGGGACCGCCACGCCAACTGGCGCTGAGCCGCGCCGACTGGCCCGGGACGCCGGCTTCAGTCCTCTTCCTCGAACTCGGCCTCGACCACGTGCGACACGTTTGGGTCCACACCCGCGGCCAGCGCCGCCTGCGCCTGCCACAGTGACACCTCGACGCCGCGGAACGGCTGCGTGAACACCGGCGTGGCGCGGAAGCGGAACTGGCGGAAGAACGTCACCACGTAGCCGTCGGGGTGCTGCCCCACCCATGCCTTGAAGTCGTCCAGCGTGTAGAACGCCGGGATCGGCTCGGGCAGGCGCGCGGCGAACTCGTACACACCGTGGTGCCAGCCCATGCTCGCCACCGCGTGGCCCTGTGCCTGCAGCGCGGCGATGCGCTGCGCGATCGGCGTGATGTCGTAGCGCACGCCCGGCCCCCACAGCACCACGAGCTTGGCCACCAGCGTGAGCGCGAGGATCGCCAGCGCCGGCACCGCCACCGGCACGGGTCCGCGCCAGCGCAGCAGCCACGCGCCCAGCACGATCACCGGCACGCTCCACCAAGGCGACACCAGATCCACCCACTCGGCGCTGGCGCGCGCCAGCGGCAGCTGGTGCAGCACCACCAGGCCCACGCCCAGCAGCACCAGCACCGCGCCGAGCAGGCCACCGCGCAGCTGCAGGATCGAGGCGTCCAGCCCGAGCGCGAGCAGCAAGGCGAGCGCGGGGATGAGCGGCAGCAGGTAGTGCGGCTGCTTGCCGCTGACCAGCGAGAACACGATGAAGGTCGGCACCAGCCACGCCAGTGCGCAACGCAGCGCCGGCTGCGCCATCAGCCCGCGCAGGCGCGCGAGCCGGCCGCGCACCACCAGCGGCCATGGCAGCAGCAGCAACGGGAACACCGCCAGGTACCACCACAACGGGCGCCGGTGCGCGCTGGTGCCGACCACGCCATGGATGCGGTCGAAGGTCTGCTTGAGGAAGATCGCACGCGCATAGTCCTCGCCGCCGTGCAGCGCCGCCGGAATCGCCCATGCGAGCGCGATGGCGGCGCCGAGCAGCACGGCCAGCGCGAGCGCGCCGAAGTAGGCGGCGCTGCGGCCCGCGAGCCGGCCCGCGCTCCACCACGGCGCGAGCAGGGCCACGAAACCGATGTCGAGCAGCATCACCGGGCCCTTGACGAGGATGCCCAGTCCGATCGCGACGCCGGTCACCAGCACCCCGCGCCGCAGCCGGCCGGCCACGAGGTCGCAAACACCCAGCAGCGCCGCGAGCACGCAGGTGGTGAGCGGCACGTCGAACATGATCGCGTTGGCGAACAATGCGAAGTAGATCGTGCCGGCCAGCAGCCAGGTGGCCAGGCGCGCCACCTGCACCGATCCGCTCAGGCGCCATGCGAGGCGGTGCATGAGCGCGAGGCTGGCCAGCGAGCAGGCCAGCGTCATCAGGCGCGCGGTCCATGCATGCACGCCCGTGACCAGCCAACCCGCGTTGATGAGCCAGAACAGCAGCGGCGGCTTGTGCGCGTAGGTGGCGCCGTTGAGGTGCGGCACGAGGAACTCGCCGCCCTGGCGCATTTCCCAGGCCACCGCGAGGTAGCGCGTCTCGTCGATCGGCAGCGGCGGCAGCAGCAGCACCATCGGCAACAACAGCGCAAAGGCCGCCAGCAGCGGCAAGGCGTCAGCGCGTTGCCACGCGGGGGCCGGAACAGACGGGAACATCAAGCACGCACGCAGGCACGAAAGCGCGCATCTTGGCATGCCGCGGCCGGCTTGTCGCGACCGCGGCGGGGCCTGCTCAGCCGCGCTTGAGCAGCTCGCGCAGGTCGATGATCGCGGCGTTGGCGCGCGAAATGTAGTTGGCCATCACCAGCGAATGGTTGGCGAAGAAACCGAACGGGCGGCCATTGAGCACCACCGGGCTGCCGAGCGCGCGCTGCGCCTCCTCCAGCTCGCGGATGATCTGCTCCAGGCTCACGGCCGCGTTCTTGCTGCCCAGGATCGGCGCGAAGTCGATGCGGATCGCCTCGAGCTGTTCGCGCAATGCCCAGCTGTAGCCGCGTGCTTCATAGAAGTTGTCGTCGATGCGGGTCCACGGCGTGCGCACCAGCTGCTCGCTCGGCGTCGCGCTGGCCTGCTGCGCATGCGGGTCGCCCGCGAGCGTGGTGTCGAGCCGCACCTGCCCGGCCGCGGCCGACAGCCGCTGCGACAGCGAGCCGAGCCGCGTCGACACCACCTGCAGGTAGTCGGCGAGATTGTCGGCGCGCGCATAGAACTGCGCGCTGGCCTCGCCGCCACCGACCAGCCGCGCCAGGTAGGCCCGCATGTGGGTGATCGCCTTGCGGTACTGGCTCTCCGAGCTTGGCAACAGCCAGCGGTCGTTGGGCGAGCTGAACAACGGATCGGCCTCGCGCAGGTCGGGATCCTCGACCGACTGCGTCTGCGAGCGGCTGAAGTCGTTGCGCAGCGCGCGGGCGAGGTCGCGCGTGGCGGTGAGCACGCCAAACTCCCAGTTCGGCACGTTGTCCATGAGCACGCCCGGCGGCAGGCGGTCGTTGCTGAGGTAGCCGCCGCGCTTGTCCAGCAGCGTCTGCGCGCTGGTGATGAGCGCCGCGGTGGTCACGCTGCCGGTCACGGTGCGCGCACTACCCGCCACCTGCGCGGTGACCTCGCGCCCGTTGGCGGCCACGTCGAAATGCGCCGGCTCGTAGTCCCACCACCACATGAGCACGAGCACGCCAAGCACATAGGCGAGCGCGACCACGCCCACACTCCGCCACAGCCACGACTTCAACATGGACCACTCCCGGTTGCCTGCGGCGCCAAGATAGCGCAGCGCGGGCGGTTCGGTGTTGCGCGAAGGTTGCCGCGCGTTGGCGACCTGCCCGCGGCCCGCGCCCACGGCAAGCGGGGCCGCCCGTGCAAGCGCATCGCGCCGCGCACGCAGTGCCGAGGGCGCCGGTCGCGACCGTTCAGTCCACCAGCGCGGTGTCGCGCAGGATCCGCCCGCTGGCGAGGTCGATGTCGAGCAGCCGCGAGGCATTGGCCACCAGCACGCGCCGTCCGCGACGGGCGAATTTTTCGCTGTCGAAACGGCCCGCCCAATCCCCGCGCGGCTGCGGCAGCGGCGCGCTCCAACGCGTCTTGAGCGTGGTCCGATCGAGCAGGGTGAGCAGCTTGTCCTGCGCGTCCTGGGTGCTGGTGCGCGAGAGCACGAGCAGGCCGCCGTCGATGTCGGTGGCCACGGCCAGCGAGTCGCGCTGGCCACTGTCCACGCACAGGAAGCGCGGATCGAGGAAATCGTCCTGCGAGCGCAGCGCCTTGTCGCGCTCGATGTGGCGCCGGGTGCCGCCACTCTCATGCAACCCGGCAGGCAGATGACAGGCCTGGTGGAAGCCGCTGATTCCCGATTGGAGCCGTACCAGCTCACCACTCGTGACGGTCGCCACACCGCTGCTCGGGTCGAGCCGGTAGTTGCGCCCGTCCTTGCCCTCGACGATGAGCGCCTCCGGCGCAGCCGGATCGCGGAAGGTCGAGTCGGCCCCACCGAGCAAGCCGCCGGGATTGCGCTCGGCCACGGTCCCGCTGTCCACGCGGACCTTGCCGGTGGCAAGGTCGAACACGAACGGCGCCGGCCTGTCCCTGGTGTCGCGCCCTGCCGCCATGCAGGTGACGAGCACGTACGATTCGTTGACATCGCCGATGCGCGGATAGCTGCAGTCGGGCCGGAGCGGCCGCTCCAGCAGTTTGTGCCCGCTGTCGGTATCGATCACCTGCAGGTACGGCCGGAACGTGCCGGTGGACACCGTCCTGCCGCCGGTGCGCTGGTAGCTGTGGATCCACCTCACCACGTAGACGTAGGCGAAATACTTGCCGCCGGCACTGAACATGCCGCCACTGAGCGCCGGTGCCTGCCGGCAGCCGGCCAGCAGCAGCGCGCAGGCCGCCAGCACGAGCAGCCGCCACGGATGCCGATCATTCACGTTTGCCGCCGCCATCACCAACCTGCCTTGTCATGCTCCGCAGGGACGGGACCGCCAGCCCTCCTGCGCCGGCACCCGCCGCAGGCCCCGGACCACGCAGATTGCCGCACGCGCCCGGATCGGGCAACGTGCCCACCGTCCATGTTGGCCATGCCCGCTGCCGCCACCGCAGCGCCGTCCCATGACGTGCGGTGGCGCGTCAATGGCAGCAGCGGCGATTGGCGCCGCGCCGGCGGGACTGGAGCGCGTGATCGATGACGTTGCCGGCGACATCGGCTCCGGTGGCTTGCGGGATCGATGACCATTGCACGTAGGAGAGGCAACCACCGGTCCCCGATCGGCCACACGGCTGGGAACATCTCCATGCACCGACTCCACACCGCCTGCGCAGGCCTGATACTGTCCATCCTGGCCACGCACGCCAGCGCAGGCGATGGCGTGTACGACGCCAGCTTCGGCAATCATGCACCCGGCGTCAGCATCATCGACGTCGTCAGCAACCCGGCAATATCGATCGACAGCGCCAATGCCGTATTGGCGTCGCCCGACGGCACCCTGCTCGTCGGTGGCACGACGGTCCGCGCATCGGGCCAGCCGGGGGAGCTGTCGCTCGTGCGCCTCGACGCCAGCGGGCAGCGCGACGCCAGCTTCGGCGACGGCGGCAAGATCCTCATCACACCCGCGCCCGGCATCACGTCGCTGCAGCTCGGCGCCCTGCTCGGTGATGCTGCCGGGGGTGTGCACGTGCTGGCCTCGGGAGTGGTCGACCACGTGAACCGGCTGCTGCTGTGCCATGTCGACGCCGCGGGCACGGTCGAAGGTGCCTGCGTGAACCTGCCCGCGCCTGCGGGTCTCACCTTCCGCTTCGGCCGGGCCGCCGCCACGCTCGATAGCCAGGGGCGCATCGTCACGCTCGCGCCGGTCGGCATCCCGACGTTTACCTGGGGCCAGGATCTTTCGGTTGCGCGCTGGTACGCCGATGGCAGCAGTGATACCGGCTTCGGCAACAACGGCGCGACCACGATCAGGCGCTTCGATGAGCTTGCGGGCCAGACCACGTTCAACACCGTGGCCGGTGTCAGGGTCGACACACTGGGCCGCATCGTCGTTGCGGCGACATCGCGACCGCGCAGCGCGACCATCGATGGCGTGTCGACGTTTGGCGCAGCGCGCCTGCTCGCGTCGGGGCAACCCGACGCCGCGTTCGGCGACGGCGGCGCACGACTCCTGCCGACGCCGGCGATGCTCGAGGCCGCGGCACTGGCGCTGGATGCGGACGATGGCCTGATCATCGGTGGCAGCCACCTCGTGAACACACCCACGTCACCGCCGGTGCTGCAATCCGCATTTGCGCTCGCGCGCATCGACGCCGATGGCGACATCGACGCCAGCTTCGGCAACGACGGCCTGCGCCGGATCGAGTTGCGCAGCGGCATGCAACCCGACGACGCCTGCGCGGCGCTCGCGATCCAGCCCGATGGCCGCATCGTCGCCGCGGGTTACTCGCGCGCGCCAGGCAGTACCGGCGGCTTCGATCTGGCCGCCACGCGCCTGTGGCCAGACGGCCGCCTCGACAGCGGCTTCGGCGGCGCAGGCAACGGCCGCTTCATCGGCCCGATCGACCTCGCCGACGGCTTCGGCAACCTCGACACGATCGCCGCGATCCGCTGGCACGACCAGCGCCTCATCGCGGTCGGCTCGGCTCGCAGCGGCTACGACCAGGACGAATTCGTCGCCATCCGCCTGCGTGCCGACGGCCTGCTCGATGCGGGATTCGAGTAGCGCGCCCACCCACCCGTGCGGCCGCGCACGGCGGCAGCGGTGCGGTGGCGGTGCGGTGGTCAGCGTTGCGCGAACGCGGTCGCGCGCTCGAGCGTGGCCTGCAGGCGCGGCAGCAGCGGCGCGATCACGTGCTCGCGCAGGCGCCACTTGTCCGCGTGCGGGTTCGACACCGTGTGGTTGGCGATCGGCAGGACCTGCCCGAGCGGGCGATCCCAGTGCAGCCCGGCGAACCCGCACAGGCGCATGACCTCGGCCTGCGGGTCGGCGAGCAGCGCGTCATAGCGCGCCACCGCGACGCGCTCGCGCGGCAGCGCTTCGAGATCGTCGAGCAGAAGCTCGGTCGTGGTCTGCCACTGCGTGGCGACGATGTCGCCGAGCGCGGCCCCGTTGAGCTCGCGCCAGCCCGGCGTGAGCAGCAGCGACCACGGCGGGCCGTTCCAGCCCGGCAGTTCGCGGTAGGTGCGAAAGCCACCCGATTCCCACGCCTCGAGCATGCTCGCCAGCACCTGGCGCGGATCGCGGTACAGGTAGACGAACAGTGCGTCGGGGAAGATGCGATTGAGGAACGGCACGCGCAGCGCATTCTTGGGGGTCTTCTCCAGCAGCCGGAACGCGGCGCCGGGCGGCTTGCGCTCGCGGTCGAACGCCGCCGCGCGGAAGCGCGCGCGCAACTGCTCGGCGATGAGCGGGCTCGCATCCTCGGCCGTGAGCCGGTTCGACTCGTAGCCGCGCTGGCGCGTGTCGAGCGCGGCCAGGCCCTCGATCAGGCCATGGCTCTCGCCGCCGATGGTGTACAGGCCCGGCGCCTGGGCGAGCGTTTCGAACAGCAGCGACGAGCCCGACCGCGGCGGCGAGACGATGAATACCGGCCGCTCGATCACGGCCGTGGTCGGCCGCGATGGCTGCTGGCGCGCGCGCTCCTCGCCCAGTTCCGCGTGCGCATCGGCCGGGCGCGCGGCGCGGCGCAGGATGCCGCTCATCGCCGCGACGAGGTCGGCGCCGTTGCGCAACGTGAGGCCGTGGCCCACCTGGGCGAGCCGGCCGAGGAAGCCGCCCAGGTGCGCCGCGTACTCGTCCATGCCCTCGGCGGCGCTGCCATGACGGAACCACAGTGTCTGCCAGTTGCGCACGAACACGCCGCACAGGTCGGCCACCTGGGCCATGCGCGGCTGCGGCTGGGCCTCGTTGAGGATGAACTGCACGAGGTCACGCAGCTCCCAGTAGCTCATCGGCGACTGACTGTTGACCGACTCGAACATCAGCGGCGGCGCGTCACCGCCCGGCTCGATCCGGCGTGGCGCCCAGCCATCCCTGGGCGCGGTGTGTGGGCGACCCTGGTTGACCAGGTCCCAGAACGCGGCGCCACCGACCGTGTCGGCGACCAGGTGGATGCGCGCATGGTCCTGGTCGTTGAGCACGTGGTGCAGCAACCAGGTGTCGAAGATCCAGCACTCGCCCGCGGCCATGTTGATGGTGTGGTCGCCCGCGGTGAACCGCACGGTCGGCTGGGTCAGGATCGGCACGTGCACGCGCACGCGCTCATGCCAGTAGTAGTCCGAGTCCACATGCAGGTCGACTTCGGCATGGCCCGACAGGCGCATCAGACGGCAACGGCCCAGCACCGCGTTCAGGCTGCCCAGCACCTTGAGGAAGTACGGGCTGCGCTGCAGCACCGGCGTCGGCCGCATCGGCCCCTGCAACGCGTCGCCGCGCGCGGGATCGCCCTCGACCGTGATGAGCGGCAGCGCACTGTTGCCGGGAATGCCGTTGGGGTGTGGCTGCCACAGCGATTCGTCGAAAGCGGCCACTTCGGCGGCGAGCGCCGCGGCATCGAACTGCAGCGGCAACTGGATGAACGGAACCGGAAGCTTCATGGTGCAGTGACACGTCGGCGAATGGCACGGAGCCGCCACCATAGCCGATGGGGCACGCGCCTTGGAACCGCACGCGGCGCCGGCATGGCGCAGCGCGTTACCATGACGGGGCGTCCACCGTCGTTCCGTCCATGCTCGCGATCCCCGGCCAGCCGTTCCTCGACAAGCAGCGCCTGATCGGTCGCTGCGTACGTCTGCCGCTGGCCTGCGACCTTGCGCGGCTGCAAGCCGAAGTGGCAGCGCTGCCCGAGCTCGCGCAGGCCACGCGAGCCGGCCGCATCCGCGTGCACAACCCGGCCAGCGCGGTGTTCCTGCGCGGCCATGCGCCGGCGGCCGGCGACCTGCCGATCGAGGACCGCGAGGCGCTCACCCACCTGCCCTACGTGCGTGAGCTCATCGGCTCGCTCATTCCCGCGCCGCCGATGCGCTGCCTGCTGGCGACGCTGCCAGGCGGCGCGGTGATCCTGCCGCACACCGACCGACCGGCCTATTTTGCGCAGACCCTGCGCATCCACGTGCCGGTGGTGACGCATGCGCGCGTATGGGTGTACTGCGACGGCCTGAGCTACCAGATGGCACCGGGTGAGGTATGGGCGCTCAACAACTCGGCGCTGCATGCGGTGTGGAATGCCGACCCGCAACTGCCGCGCACGCACCTGATCTGCGATTTCCTGCCCAGCCCCGCGCTGATCGAGCTGCTGCTCGCGGGTGAGCGCGAACTGGGCGTCGACCGACCCGAGGTGTACCAGCACCTGGTCGCCGCATCCCAGGCCAGCGACCTGTAGCCCGGCTCAGCGCCGCGGCCCGCGCGCGCCGCGCTGCCCCCGGGACGCGGCCCTGGGCACCGGCGGTGGCAGCCGCGCATGCAACGCGAGCAGCAGTTCGCGCAGCCGCTGCGGCTCGTCGAGCAGTTCGTCCAGCAACGCATGGGGCTTGCTGCCCGGATACAGCGGCTGGCGGGGCAGGCCTTCCAGCACCGCCGCGGTCTGTGGCACGTACTTGGCGTAGAGGCTGTTGTCGGCACAGTACCCAACCAGCGTTTCGTCCAGGTACAGGGCGTATTCACCAAACATCGAGCGCGCGGACAGACGCGCGGCCAGCCCCGACTGCTCGATCACGTGGTCGACGAAATCACGCCCGGTAGCCATCGTGGATCTCCTCACCGCAGGCTGCCAGAGCATCGCGCCAAATCGGCCGCGCGGCCAGCGTTGGGCGCGGAGCTGCGCACATGAGCGGATCCTGTACGTCGCGCCCGCCGACCCGGCATCGACTTGCCAGTGCGACGTGGCCAAGCGCACGATGGCAGCACTGCACCAGGAGGCTAGCCATGAAACGCCGCACCACGTTGTTGTACTGCCTGCTGGCCACCGCGCTGCTCTCCGCCTGCGCGGGTGCGCCGCCGGCCAAGCCCACCCATGTCACGGTCAAGGTCGACTGGACCGACCCGGCCAAGTTCACCGACACACGCACCGACCAGTGCCGCGACCCGGTCAAGCCCGAGGAATGGCTTGGCCAGCTTGCGCGCTACATCCAGGCCCGCGCGCCCGATCACCTGCTGTCGGACCAGACGCTCAAGGTCACCATCAACGACATCCAGCGCGCAGGCCAGTGCGAGCCGTGGCGCGGGCCGCGGCTGAGCCAGATCCGCATCATGACCTCGATCTACCCGCCGATGATCAACCTGCACTACCAGATCAGCAACGCCGACGGCACGATCGCGGCCGAGGGCGATCGCAAGCTCACCGACCTGGCTTACCTCGACCGCGGCATCGCGTTCGACCGCAACGATCCATTGCGCTACGAGAAGCGCCTCATCGACGACTGGCTGCGTCGCGGCATCGACGGGCCCGCGCGCCGCTGACCACCCAAACAGCCGCAGCGCCGCGCTTCGCCAAGCGCGGCGCGGCGCGGCACAATGCGCGCCCGTCTTCGCGAGCGATCCCCATGGACAACCAGCACCCCGACCTGCGCGCGCTCTACGCCGAGCACCTGCGCGCGCTGCAGTCACGCGCCGACACGATCCTGCAGCGCTGCGGGCTCGACCACCTGGTGATCGCGGCGGGCCAGCTGCATTACCAGTTCCTCGACGATCGCGACTATCCGTTCTGCACCAACCCGCACTTCAAGCACTGGCTGCCGGTCACGCGCGCACCGGGCTCGTGGCTGGTGGTCACGCCCGGGCGCAAGCCGCGCCTGGTCTACCTGCAGCCACACGACTACTGGCACGTGGTGCCGGCGGCGCCGGCCGGCTACTGGGTGGAGCAGTTCGACATCGTGGTGATCCGCGAGGCCGCGCAGGCACGCGCGCAGCTGCCGGCCGACGCGACGCGCTGCGCGATCATCGGCGAAGCCGGCGCCGCGCTCGATGGCTGGGTGCCGGACAATCCGCGCGCGGTGCTCGACTACCTGCACTGGCACCGCTCCTGCAAGAGCGCCTATGAGCTTGCGCTCATGCGCGTGGCCAGCCGCATCGGCGCGCGTGCGCATCGCGCGGCCGAGCAGGCCTTCCGCGCGGGCAAGTCCGAGTTCGACATCCACCTCGCCTACCTTGCCGCGGCACGCCAGACCGACAACGAACTGCCCTACGGCAACATCATCGCGCTCAACGAGCACGGTGCGATCCTGCACTACACCGACCTCGCGCACGCGCCGCCGGCGCAGCTGCACTCGTTCCTCATCGATGCGGGCGCGAGTTTCCACGGTTACGCCAGCGACATCACGCGCACTCATGCCGGCGCGGGTGCCGACGAGTTCGCGGCGCTGGTCGCCGCGGTGGACACCGCGCAGCAGGGCCTGTGCAGCCAGGTGCGCGCCGGCCAGAGCTATCCGCAACTGCACCTGCATGCGCACCACGTGCTCGCCGAAGTGTTGCGCGAGCACGGCTTCATCCGCTGCAGCGCGCAGGCCGCGGTCGAGACCGGCGTGTCGACCGCGTTCTTTCCGCACGGGCTGGGCCACCCGATCGGTGCGCAGGTGCACGATGTGGCGGGTTTCCAGGCCGGTGAACAAGGCGGCACGCTCGCGCGCCCGCCGGGTCATCCGTACCTGCGCATGACGCGCGTGCTCGAGCCGGGCATGGTGGTGACGATCGAGCCCGGGCTGTACTTCATCGACCTGTTGCTGGAACCGCTGCGCGCCACGTCCGCGGGCAAGGATGTGGACTGGGCGCGCGTGGATGCGTTCCGCCGCTATGGCGGCATCCGCATCGAGGACGATGTGGTGTGCACCAGCGGCGAGCCCGACAACCTCACGCGCGCGGCGTTCGCGCAGCTTGACTGAGGCCCATACCGGCACCAGCGGCGCGCAGCGATCGCCGGCGATGCCATGCCCGATGAGCTACCCCAGGCACCACTGCCGGCGATGCCCGCGATGAATGCCGCCACGCCCGAGGCATCGGCCAGGCCCGCACGCCGCTGGCGCCGCCATCTGCGCTGGTTCGTGCCGCTGGCATGCCTTGTGGTCGTGGGCGCATTGCTGTGGCGCGAGGCCGGGCAGTTCGACCTGCCGCAATTGCAGCGCGCCTTGCTCGGGGTGCCGACGCTGCCTGCGCTGGCCGTGGCGCTGCTTGCGCTGGGTGCGGTGGCGTTCACCGGCAGCATCGATTGGGTGATCGCACGCTGGCTCGGCTTGCCGATTGCCACGCGTGATCTGCTGCGGCTGAGCTTCGTCGCCAACGCACTGGCCAACACGCTCAACCTGTACGGCACGCTCGGCTCGGGCATACGCCTGCTCGGCTTCGCCGCGCGCGGCATCGAGCTCGGCCGTGGCGCGGCGCTGGTCGGCTTGCAGGTGCTGTCGTTGCCGCTGGGCCTGTCGCTGCTGGTCATCGTCACACTCGTGCTGGGCGCGCGGCCGGTCACGCCCAATGCGACGCTGGGCTGGCTCGCCTTGCTGGTGTTGCTGGCGGCGACCGCCTACCTGCCCGCCTTTTTCGTGCTGACCGGTCGCCAGCGCCTGCTGCGCTGGCTGCCCACCGGCACGGCCTTGCCGCCGCTGCGGCTCAAGCTCACGCTCGCGGCACTGTCCCTGCTCGACTGGTTGCTCAGCGCCGCGGTGCTGTATGGCTGCCTGTACCTGTCGGGCGTGCCTGTGCGGCCCACGGCCCTGCTCGGCAGCTTCGCCGCGG
Source organism: Lysobacterales bacterium (assembly GCA_014338185.1). GTDB lineage: Bacteria > Pseudomonadota > Gammaproteobacteria > Xanthomonadales > Rhodanobacteraceae > Dokdonella_A. Next base: position 17,809 of record QUBV01000023.1, read on the forward strand.
CGCAGGCACTGGCCTTGCTCAGCCTCATCCCGGGCGGCCTGGGGGTGTTCGACGGACTCATGCTGTTGGCGCTCGGCGCGGGTGGTTACGCCAGCGCCGCGGTGCTGTCGGGACTGTTCCTGTTCCGCGTGGCGTACTACCTGTTGCCGCTGCTGGCCGGGCTGTACGTGGGCTCGGGCCTGTTGGTCGGACAACTGCCCGGCGTGGGCCGCGCGGCGGCGCGCCTGCGCAGCCATCCGCTGTTCGCGCTGCTGGGCCTGCCGGTGAGCCTGCTGGCCGGACTGGGCGTGCATGTGCTGGCGGCGCTGACCTTCGGTGCGGGCCTGTTGCTGCTCGCGTCGGCGGCGATACCCGCGGTGCACGAGCACGTGGTGGTGGTGCGCCAGTGGTTGCCACTGGCCGCGGTGGAAGGATCCTACTGGCTGTCGATCCTCACCGGCGTGCTGCTGCTGGGGCTGGGCCGCGGCATCGACGGGCGCCTGCGCGTGGCCTACAACCTCGCCCAGCCGCTGTTGCTGCTCAGCGCGATCCTCGCGGTGACCAAGGGCCTGCATTTCGGCCAAGCGCTGTTCCTGCTCGCGATCGCGCTGCTGCTGCGCGCGCGCAAGCGCGAGTTCACCCGGCGCGCGATGAGCCTGTCGTCGATGACCACGCTCGCCTGGCTCGGCGGCCTCGTGCTCGTGGTGCTGGCGTTCTTCGCGATCGGCATCGCCCAGGTGCTCGGCGACGACAGTTTCGACCTGTGGTACTTCGGCCATGGCGAGCATGTCTCGCGCCTTGCGCGCGGACTGCTCGCGGCGGCGCTGGGCCTGTGCAGCTATCTGATCTGGCAATCCTTCGCGGTGCGGCGCCCGCTGCTGCGCCTGCCCGACCAGGCCGAGCTGGAACGCGCGCGCGCGCTCTACCTCGAACAGGGCGGCGGCGAATTCGGCCACCTGTCGTTCATGCGCGACAAGGCGCTGTTCTGGTCGGCCGATCATGGCGCGGTGGTGGCCTGCGCAGCGATCCGCGACCGTCTCGTCGCACTGGGTTCGCCGTGCGGACCCGAGCCGGCGATCCGGCGCGCGATCCTCGACTTCCGCCGCTTTGCCGATGCGCAGGGCCGCAAGCCGGTGTTCTACGAGGTGCTGGAACCCGAGCTGTCGCTGTACCACGACCTCGGCTTCGACCTGTTCAAGCTCGGCGAGCTGGCCACGCTGCGGCTCGCCGAGTTCTCGCTCGCGGGCAAGCGCTGGGAGGACCTGCGCCAGGCGGTCAATCGCTCGACCCGCGAACGACTCCGCTTCGAATGGGTCGAACCGCCGTTCGACACCATGCTGCTGGCGCAGGTCGAGCAGGTGTCCGATGCATGGCTCGTGGCCAAGGGGGTAAGGGAGAAGGGCTACTCGCTCGGGCGCTTCGATGCGGACTACCTCGCGTGGAGTCCGCTCGCGCTGGTGCGCCGCGACGGCGAGCTCATCGCCTTCGCCAACGTGCTGCCGCCCTACGGACCCAACGGTACCGCCAGCATCGACCTCATGCGCCATGTCGACGACGCCCCGCGCGGCACCATGGACTTCCTGTTCGCGTGCATCCTGCAGCGCGCCCGCGATGCGGGCCACGCGCGCTTCAGCCTCGGCATGGCCCCGCTGTCGGCGGTCGGCGACAACCCGTATGCCCGCCTCAACGAGCGCCTTGCCGCGCTTGCGTTCCGCTACGGCGGCCGCCTGTACAACTACCAGGGTCTGCGCCGCTACAAGGACAAGTTCCAGCCCGACTGGACCGGTGCCTACCTCGCCTACCCGCGCGGCGTATGGGTGCCCGCGCTGCTGCTCGACATCGCGGCGCTGGTCGCGGGCGGCTACCGGCGCCTGTGGCGCGGCTGAGGCATGCTGGAGCCGCCTCGCCCGCGGCAGGCTCAGGGCCCGGCCGCTTCGGCCTTCGCCGGGCCGTAGCGACCGGTGATGAGGTCGGCCAGGCCGTAGGGCGCGTTGCGATCGAGCATGCGCGAATGATCGGTCCAGGACTGGCCGACGCCGAACTGCACGTGCGCGGCCAGCAGGCGCACGCTGCGCAGGCACAGTTCCTGGCGCGCGGCAGCCATGTCCTCGATCGTGAACAGCACCACGCCCTTGCGTCCCAGCCGCGCGGCATGGCACTCCACGATCTGCACCTGGCTGCGCGGCCGCGCCAGCGTGAGCACCCAGGTCGCGCGCGCCGTGATCGGATCGAAGGTCGGCAGGTCGGCAAAGCCGAGCACCTGCGGCGGCTCCAGCGGATCGTCGGCGGCGGGCTGCCGCGCCTGTTGCAGTGCCGCCAGCAGTGCGGCGCTGTCGGTGGATCCGAGGCCGCGGTTGGCCACGTAGCCATCGCCGCGGTAGTCCACGCGCACGTGCCAGGCATTGGAGGTGGTGAGGTCCACGCGTTCATGCACGAGCCAGCCGACCGTGTCGTCGGCCGGTGCATCGGCGGTGCCGCCGAACGCACGCACGAGTTCGGTGCGCTCGATGAAGCGGAAATGCTGCGGCACCGCGATGCCGGCCACCGCATTGGGAATCTCCATGCTGCCGCTGCTGCGCACGAGGCTGGCCAGCGCGCGTGCGCGGCGCGCGCGTGCGCTGGCTGCGCGGCGCGCCTCGTCGGCGTCGTGTGAACGCAGCCAGTCGACGTCGTGGCTCACCGGGGTGTCGAGCAGATGCCCGCCCAGCACGGCCGCGCCAAAGCCGAGCAACACCAGTCCGGCGAGCAGATACCAGCGCGGGTTGGCCTCGCGCTCGCCCCAGTACTTGGCGATCGCGTACAGCGCGAGTGGTGGCAGCAGCAGTGTGAACACCGCGGTGAGCCGATCACGCCGCCACACCAGCGCGATGCCGAACAGGTACACGGCCAGGCCGGAGACGAGCAGCAGGATCAGCACGGGCAGGGACAGCACCATGGTCGCCTCACAAGGGTTCGATGCGCTGGATCTGGTCGCGCGTCACGGCATAGGTCGCCGCGCCTCCCGCACGCCGTACCGACAGCTGCACCTCGCGCGCATCGACCGCGATCACGGTGCCGCGGTGCTGGCGCTCGTTGACCGTGGTGATGGTGACGCGCTTGCCGATGCGTTCGCGCAGGTCGTCGAAGCTGAGCGTGTCGCTCTCCACCCGGGGCGTGGCGAGCCAGCCCGCCTCGGTGCTGGGCGCCGGTGGTGCCACCGCGGCGATCACCGGCACGTCGGCGTCGGCGCTCGCGGCTGCCGCGTCCGCGTGCGTTCTGCGCGCGGCGATCGATTCGGCCAGCATGAGCTCTTCGATGCGCACCTCATCTTCCTGCGGCGTGGGTGGCAGCGCCCATGCCGCGGCACCGGCACACACCCCTGCCCACAGGCTCATCAACTGCAGCAACTTCACGACCGCCCCCTTTGCGCCCCCTGCAAGCGCACAACCCGTGCGCCCGGCGCCTGTGTCGGTGGCCAATCCTAGCCCAGGATGCCGTGCGCCGGTGTGCGCGCGGGCACGCTATCGGCCATCGCCGCTCGCGGCCGCACGCGCGATCAGGGCGCCCAGGCCGGCATAGTCACCCGCGTAGTGGTGCCCACCCGGGCGGCTGGCCCGGCGCACGTTGGCCGGCAGCGGCTGCGTGCAGTAACTGTCGTCCTCGTCGGCGCCGTGGACGCACAGCAGCGGCGTGGTGTTGCGTTGGAGCTCGGGTCCCAGCGGCAGCGCGCCCTCGTGGCGGGTCGAGCCGAACCAGTCGCCGACGTGAATCTCGAACACCGCGTCGGCATCCGGCGAAACCATCACGCCCAGCTCGACCCGCGCCCGCAGCGCCGCGGGCAGGCGGTTGAGCACCACCGGCACGAGGCTGGCGCCGAAGGAATAGCCGACCAGCACGAAGCGCACCGCGGGATCGTGCTTGCCGTAATGGGTGATCACGCGCGCGATCGCGTCGGCGCTCGCCTGCGGGGTCTGCGTGTGCCAGAAGAACTTGAGCGTGGAGAAACCGACCACGCGCAGGCCTCGCGCCGCGAGCGCCTGCGCCACGCCACGGTCGAGTCCAGCCCAGCCGCCATCGCCGGTGAGCAGGATCGCGATGCGCGCGGTGGCGGCGCCGGCCGGTTCGACCTCGGTGAGCGGCAGGTCGGCCACGTCGTCGGGCAGCTCGGGAGCGAGGGCGTCGGCACGCGCGCGCCAGCGCCGGTACAGCGCCTGCGCATCGGCCGCGGCATCGGCGCGCGGCGCCAGCGCGGGCCACAGCCGCATGAGCCAGCGCCATGCTTGCGCCAGCCGCGCGCCGAGGCCGTCGATCGCGGCCTCGGGCGCGAACGGGCGCGGCCACCACGGCAATGCCAGCCGGCCCACCGGCACGATGCGGTAGCCGGCCGCGCCGGCCGCCGCGGTCATCGCGCCCGCATCGCCCGCGCAGATCGGCTTGGGCAGGCGCAGCGCCTCGCTCCAGCCGAGCGTGATCAGTCCCTCGAAGGTACCGGCCGGCGCCTGCATCGCCAGCGCGTAGGCGAAGGTGGCGCCCATGCCGTCGCCCACCACGAGCGGCGCACCATAGCTGGGCAAGGCCTGCTCGCGCGCGATCCAGTGCGCCACTTCCTCGACGTGGCCGGCCGGGTAGGAACAGCTGTCGGCGATCGACTCCATGCGCGCGAGGTAGGCATGCGTGTCGATCCCGACCACGAGCGCACCGGCCTGCGCCAACGCGTTGGCCAGCGCCTGCTCACGCGCGCGCCAGCCACCGGCGTCGGAGAACAGCAGCAGCAGGTGCGACGGTGTCGCCGCCGCACGCACCAGGTGCAGCGTGCCGAACAGGCCGTAGTCGACCTCAGCCGCGCGCGGGGCGCTGGTGGCGCCCGCGCCCGCAGCGGCGATGCCGGCCCACAGCGCGAGCGGCCACGCCAGCGCGCGCCAGGCCTTCATCGCCCCGCGGCCATGAGCGCCTCGATCGCGGCCACCTCCTTGGGCACGTCCGCGGAGATCACGTTCGGCGCGGCGTCGGTCACGACCACATCGTCCTCGATGCGGATGCCGATGCCGCGGTATCGCGCGGGCACGCCCTTGGCATCGGGCGCGATGTACAGCCCCGGCTCGACGGTGACCACCATGCCGGCTTCGAGCTGGCGGAACTCACCATCGATGCGGTAGTCGCCCACGTCGTGCACATCCAGGCCGAGCCAGTGTCCGGTTTTGTGCATGTAGTACGCGCGGTAGGTTTCCTCGCGCAGGTTGCGCTCGAGCGAGCCCGACAACAGGCCCAGGCGCAGCAGGCCGCGCGTGAGCACGCGCACCGCGGCCTGGTGGTAGGCATCGAACGCCCGGCCCGCGCGCACCTCGTCGATCGCGGCATGCTGCGCGTCGAGCACGAGTTCGTACAGCGCGCGCTGCGGCGCCGAGAACCGGCCGTTGACCGGGAACGTGCGGGTGATGTCCGAGGCGTAGCACTGGTATTCGGCCCCGGCGTCGATGAGCAGCAGGTCGCCATCGCGCAGCGGCGCGTTGTTGGCGCGATAGTGCAGCACGCAGGCATTGGCACCGCCACCGACGATCGGCTCGTAGCTGGGCACCGCGCCGTGCTTGCGGAACACGTGCAGCAGTTCGGCCTCGACTTCGTGCTCGTTCTGGCCCGGCCGCGTCGCTTGCATCGCCCGCACATGGGCCGCGGCGGCGATGCGGGCCGACTGCTGCATGAGGCGCAGTTCGGCGCGTGACTTGTACAGGCGCAGGTCGTGCAGCAGGTGCGACAGCGCCACGAACTCGTGCGGCGGGCGCACCCCATGGCGCACCTGTGCGCGCAGACGGTTGACCCACGAGATCAGCCGCAGGTCGAAGTCGACATCGCGTCCGAAGTGGTAGTAGACGCGCTCGCGACCCTCGATGAGGCCGGGCAGGATGTCGTCGATGTCGTCGATCGGAAACGCATCATCCATGCGGTACTGGGCGACCGCGCCTTCGGTGCCCGCGCGCGCGCCATCCCAGCGCTCGCGTTCGGCATCGCGCTCGCGGCAGAACAGGATCACCTCGCCCGCGGCGCGGCCGGGCACCAGCGCGAGCACGGCGTCGGCCTCCGGGAAGCCGGTCAGGTAGTGGAAGTCGCTGTCCTGGCGGTAGGGATAGTGCGCATCGTTGTTGCGCAGCCGCTCGGGTGCCGCCGCCACGATGATGATGGCATCGCCCCCGGCCATGCGCATGAGCTGCTTGCGGCGGCGGGCGAATTCGCTGGGCTGGATCATGCGCGGACAGGTCGTGGTGGCAGGATGCGGCGCCCGGAGGCGCCGCGCGCAATCTAGCACCTGCGCCGGCTCGCGGTGCAGTCGCGACCCGGGTGGAGTGATTCGCGCCCGTGCCTTGGCGCAGCGCAACGCAGCCGGCCGCGACGACGCGCATGGCGCGACTGGCACCGTTTGCCTACACTCGGAGCCACTCCCGACCGCAGGCCAACCGTGCACGCGCCAGTTCCACAGCTTCCATCACGCTGGCCCGCACTGCGCCGGGCGTGGTGGAGCACGCTGGCGCTGCTGGCCGTGCTGCCGGCGCTTGCGGCCGCACCGCCCGCGGCGACGCCACCTGCCGCGGTGCCACTGCACGGCGCGGTACTGCGGCAGTTCCACTATCGCGCCGTGGGCATCGAGCAAGGGTTGGCCGAAGGCACGGTCAACACGCTGCTGCAGGACCGCGATGGCTACCTGTGGATCGGTGGCGACAACCTGCTGCAGCGTTACGACGGCTACGGCTTCGTCGACTACCCGCGCATCACCGGTGAGAGCGAGCCACTGCGCACCGCGGTCACCGCGCTGGCCGAGGACGCACGGCGACGGATCTGGGTCGGGACCTATGATCGCGGCCTGCTGCGCCTGACCCAGGGCCGGACGACGCTCGATGTGGTCAATCGCGGGCAAGTGCCGCTGCAAACCGTCAGCACACTGTACGTGGATCCGTCCGACAGGCTCTGGGTCGGCGCCGATGGTGCGCTGCTGCGGATCGACGCCAGCGACGGCTCGCAGCAGCAGCGCTGGTCGCTGATGCGCGACCAGGTTGCGCCGCTGCTGCGCGAGATCGTGCGCGCGGCCGACGGCAGCCTCTGGATTGCCGCCAGCAATGGCCTGTGGCGCATGCGCGCCGGAGCCAGCGAACCGCAGCAGGTTGCGCACGACCAGATTCGCTCGGCGGGCAGCGTGCTCGTCGATGCCGACGGCAAGGTCGTCGTTGGCACCCGCGACGGCTTGTACGAGGTCGATGCGCAGGACCAGGCGCAGCGGCTGTGGCCGGCCAGCGGCAGCCACGCGATCAGTGCGCTCGCGATCGACCCGATGCGGCGCCTGTGGCTGGGCGTACCCGGGCAGGGCATCGCGATCTTCGACCGCGCACGCAACCACACCCACTGGTCGCGCCCCGACTCGATGCTCCCGGGTCGCCTGCCCGACGCCAACGTGACCGTGCTCATGCCCGACCGCTCGGGCCTGCTGTGGATCGGCACGCACACGCGCGGCCTGGTGCGCACGGACATGGCGGGGGCACCATTCCGCCATCTGTTCGATCCGGCCGCCAATATCGAGACTGCCGAGGGCAACGACGTACAGGCACTGGCCGCCGGCACGGACGGCACGCTGTGGATCGGCCAGCGCAGTGGCCTCAAGCGCTACCTGCCCGGGCACAACGCATTCCAGTACATCGAGCAGGTGCAGGTGGTCGATGCCAACGGCTCGCACAGCGCGCAGGCGATGCCGGCCGTGAGTGCGATCGCGCCGGCACCCGGCGAGCGGCTGTGGCTGGCCACGCCGCTCGGCCTGGGCCTGTACGATCCGGAGCGCTCCACCCTGTCGCTGCACGACGACGCTGCCGGCACGCCGCAGAGCCTGGCCAAGGCGCTGCCGTTCTGCCTGGCCACGGGCTCCCACGGCTGGCTGTGGATCGGCACGCTGCGTGGCGGGGTCGCACGCTATGACACCGGCAGCGGGCAGTGGACACGTTGGCGCCACGAGCGCGGGCGCCCTGCATCGAGCCGGGACCTGGGCAGCAACACCGTGTATGCGCTCCATGAGGACCGGCAAGGCCGGCTGTGGGTTGGCACCGTGACCGGACTCGCTCTGCTCGACCCGGCAAGCGGCGCGCTGCAGGTGTTCGCCAGTGTCACGGGTGATGCGAACTCGCTCGCGGCAAGCACGGTGCTGGCGATCCACGAGAGTGCGCGCGGCGACATTTGGCTGGGCACCGCCGCCGGACTCGACCGCCTCGATTCACTCAGCGACGGACGCGCACGTTTCTCGCACTGGCCACAAGGCAGCGAACGCACCAACTCGGTGTACTCGATCGAGGAGGACGCGCAAGGCCGGTTGTGGCTGGGCACCAACCGTGGCATCGCCTCGCTCGATCCAGCCACCAACACCTGGCGTGACTACTCCACGAGCCAGGGCGTGCAAGGCACCACGTTCAATCCCGGCGCGAGCGCCACGCTGCACGCGGGCGAGTTCGCGTTCGGCGGCAGCGATGGCATCAACCTGTTCCAGCCGGATGCGATCCGCAGCAGCCACAGCGCGGCGCCCGTGGTGGTGACGGCGGTACGCATCGGCGCCAATGCCACGCCCATGCTGCCGCTCGATGGCGTGGTGCGCATGCCGTCCAACGAGCGCGTGGTGCGCTTCGAATTCGCCTCGCTCGACTTCGCCGCGCCCGAGCACAACCGCTTTGCCTACCAGATGGAGGGCTTCGATCCGCGCTGGATCGAAGCCGGCACGCGCCACGATGCGACCTACACCAACCTGGCGCCCGGCCGTTACGTGTTCCACGTGCGTGGCACCAACCGTGACGGGCAGTGGAGCCCGCAGCTGGCGCAGATCGAACTGGATGTGCTGCCACCCTGGTGGGGCAGCGCACCGGCGCGGCTGAGCTACTTCCTGCTCGCACTCGGCCTGGTCGGCCTGGCCTGGCGCGCGCAGCGCCGGCGCCGGCAAGCGGAGCATTTGCACCACCGCGACCTGCGGGACCGCGAGGACCGCCTGCGTCTGGCGCTGTGGGGTTCGGGCGATGATTTCTGGGATTGGGACATGAGCCGTGACCACATCGTGCTCACCGGCTCGCACCACCTGTTCAGTGGCGAGGGCACCCACAGCGGCAAACCATTCCGCGAGTGGTTCCGCGAGCGCGTGCACCCGGACGACCTGGCGATGACCGAGCAACGCCTGCTCACCCACGCCCATGGCGACAGCCAGAACTACGAGGCGGAGTATCGCCTGCGTTCCCACCGCAAGGACACGGGCGAGAACGAGTGGCGCTGGATCCTCGCCCGTGGCCGCATCGTCGAACGCGACGCCAATGGGCGCCCGCTGCGCATGTGCGGCACCACGCGCGACATCACCTTCGAGCGCCTCGCGGCGCAGGAGCGCCGCATCGCCCACGAGGTGCTGCGCAGCATGGGCGAGGCGGTAGTGGTGAACGACCTGGAGTTTCGCGTCACCACGGTCAATCCCGCGTTCACGCGCATCACGGGCTGGACCCAGGCCGAGGTCGAGGGCCAATCGATCTCGGTGCTCGATTGCGCGCGCCATCCGGTCGAGATCTACCAGCAGTTGCGCACCAGCCTCGCGGCCACCGGCCAGTGGCGCGGCGAGCTGTGGCAGCGGCGCAAGAACGGCGAGGAATTCCTGAGCTGGTGCGAGGTCAGCGAGGTGCGCGACTCCAGCGGCGTGCGCACCCACTTCGTCGGCGTGATCAGCGACATCACCGACCGCAAGCGCGCCGAGCAGGAACTGCGCTACCTTGCCAACTACGATGCGCTGACCGGGTTGCCCAACCGCTCGCTGCTGCTGGAACGCATCCAACAGGGCATCGGCCGCGTGCGCCGCAGCGGACGCAAGCTCGGCGTGCTGTTCCTCGACCTCGACCGCTTCAAGCACGTCAATGACTCGATGGGGCATGCCGCGGGTGATTCGTTGCTGCGCGCGGCCGGCGCCCGCCTGCGCCACATCGTGCGCGGCAACGATTCGGTCGCGCGCATCGGCGGCGACGAGTTCACGGTCGTGCTCGAGGACATCGAAAGCGGCGCCGATGCCGAGGTCGTGGCGAGCAAGATCATCGCCGCATTCGAGGAACCGCTCGAGCTCGACAACGGCCAGGAAGTGGTGATCTCGCCCTCGATCGGCATCAGCCTGCATCCCGACCACGGCCAGACCGCCAACGACCTGCTCAAGTATGCCGACACCGCGATGTACCAGGCCAAGGAACGCGGCCGCCGTACCTGGATGGTGTACGTCGAGGCGATGGACGCGGCGGCGCGGCTGCGCGCAATGACGGTGGCCGCGCTGCGCAAGGCGCTCGAACGCGGCGAGTTCCACCTGCGCTTCCAGCCCAAGATGTCGCTGCACGACGAGCGCATCAGCGGCTTCGAAGCGCTGCTGCGCTGGCACAGCAGCGAACTGGGCAGCATCGCGCCGGGCGTGTTCATTCCAATCGCCGAGGAAACCGGCCTGATCGTCGAAATCGGTGACTGGGTGATCGAACAGGCCTGCCGCCAGCTCGCGCATTGGCGCGCCGAAGGCCTGGTCGGCATCACGCTGTCGATCAACCTGTCGGTGGCCCAGCTCATGCACGTGGATCTCGTGCGCCGGCTCAGCGACATGCTGGCCGCCCACGACATCGCGCCGGGCTCGCTCGAACTGGAGTTGACCGAAACCATCGTCATGGCCAATGCCGAGCAGTCGATCACGACTCTGCGTCGCCTCAAGGCCGTGGGCGTGAGCCTGGCCATCGACGACTTCGGCACCGGCTATTCGTCGCTGAGCTACCTCAAGCGCCTGCCGATCGACGCGCTCAAGATCGACAAGGAGTTCGTCGGCGACCTCACCACCGACCCCGACGACGAGGCCATCACCGCCACCGTGATCGCGATGGCGCACTCGCTCGCGCTCAACGTCATCGCCGAGGGGGTCGAACAACTCGAACAGGTGGAGTTCCTGCGCCGGCAGGACTGCGACGAGATCCAGGGGCACTGGCTGGCCGAACCGATGCTGCCCGAACAGTGCCTGCCGTTCGTGCGCGAGCATGAGCGGCGCCGCGCCGCGGGGGTCAGTGCCGACGCCGCCACCCGCTGACCCACCGTCCCGGCCACGGCTGTCTCCCGCGCCGGAATCCCGCTATATTGAGCCGCATGTCCGCGTTCGACCACCACCTTGCATCCATCCAGGAGCGCGTCGACCGCCTGCTGCTGCTGTGCCGCACGCTGCAGGAAGAAAACCGCAGTCTGCGCGCGAGCCAGGAACAGCTCGCGAGCGAACGCGCCCAGTTGCTCGCACGCAACGAGCAGGCGCGTTCGCGGGTGGAGGCGATGATCGCGCGCCTCAAGTCGCTGGAGCAGAATCAGGCATGAGCGCAGGCGAACCCGTCAAGGTGGTGATCCTCGATCGCGAGTTCCACGTCGCCTGCACCGATGCCGAGCGTCCCGGGCTGATGGCCGCGGCGCGGCACCTGGACGAGCGCATGCGCGAAATGCGCAACAACGCGCGCACCGCCGGCGTTGACCGCATCGCGATCCTCGCCGCGCTCAACATCTGCCACGAATTGCTCGAAACGCAAGCGCGCATGAGCAGCAGCGAACAGGCGTTGGCAGAGAAGCTGCATGCGCTCAATCTCAAGCTTGAAGGCGCGTTCGTGCCCTCACTACAATAGGGCCGGGTGTCCTCTACGGTTCCCGGCAGCGCACTCTTACATATTGCCTTGTTCCTATGAACGACCCGGGTCGGCTCCACGCCGCCATTGTGCAAGTCCGCCACGAGCGGAAAGCCTGCAGGCGACGTCGGCCCTCCCACCTGATCCTCAGGATCAAGGTCGTTTGATGCGCACCGGCTCCTGTGGAGGACATCTTTCGTTTTCGCGCCCGTGGCCGACGGCCACCGCGCCAGCGCGCGGCGTCCGCGCCGCCCCTCAGATCCGCGGTTGACGCCGCTGCCATCCGGCGGCCCGAGTCCCTCCGCATGTGTCCCGCGTCGCCGCCTGCGCCACCCTCCGAGTGTGAACGTCGTGCCTTGCGCCAACGCCTGCGCGCGCAACGCCTGGCGCTGCCAGCGGCCACACGCGTGGCTGCCGCGCAGGCGCTGCTGGCGCAAGTCGAACAGATCCCCGAGTTCCTGACCGACCGGCGCATCGCCGGCTACTGGGCCACGGCAGGCGAACTGCCGCTGGCCGCGCTGCTGGGCGGCATCCATGCGCGTGGCCAGACGTGGTACCTGCCGGTGGTGCAGCCCGGGCGCCTGCTGCGCTTCGCGCCGTGGCATATGGGTGCGGCGCTTGCGCCCAACCGCTACGGCATCCCCGAACCGGCGTGTATCACCGCCGACCTGCTGGCCGCGACCGAACTGGACGTGGTGTTGCTGCCGCTGCTCGGCTTCGACCGGCGCGGCCACCGGCTCGGCTTCGGTGGCGGTTACTACGACCGCAGCCTGGCCTTCCTGCGCGGGCGCCGCGAGCCGGCCCGGCCGCTGCTCGTCGGCATCGCCTATGCGCTGCAGGAAGTGCCCCGACTCGAGGCGCAAGCGTGGGACGTGCGACTGGACTACGTCGCCACCGAACGCGAACTCATCCATTGCATGGCGGACGGGTGAAGGTGCCCGCGGCGCGCTGCTACAGTTCGCGTCTCGCCCGTCGCCCGCCGCCACCGATGCGCCACTGGCTCATGAAAAGCGAACCCGATGTGTTCTCGATCGACGACCTCGCACGCGTCGGTCGCGAGCCGTGGACGGGCGTGCGCAACTACCAGGCGCGCAACCACATGCGCGACGACATGCGCGTTGGCGATGGCGTGCTGTTCTACCATTCCAGTTGCGCCGAACCCGGCGTCGCCGGCATCGCGCGCGTGGCCAGCGCGCCGTATCCCGACCCCACCCAGTTCGAACGCGGCAGCGAATACTTCGACGCGCGCAGCAGCCGCGCCCAGCCACGCTGGATGCTCGTGGACATCGGCTTTGAGCGCAAGTTCGCGCGTCCGGTCACGCTCGCGTGCCTGCGCGCCGAGCCGCGCCTGGCCGACTGCGCGCTGCTGCGGCGTGGCAACCGGTTGTCGGTGCTGCCGCTCACGCGTGCGCACTGGGATACCGTGCTCGCCCTCGCCCGATCCTCCAACAAGCCAGGAACCAGCCAGCCATGAACCAGGACGAGGAAAAGCGCAAGGCGGCACGCGCGGCGATGCGCCATGTCGAACCCGGCATGATCGTGGGCGTGGGCACCGGCTCGACGGTCGCGCACTTCATCGACGCGCTGGCCGAACGGCGGCATGACATCGCCGGGGCGGTGTCCAGTTCGGAGTGGTCGAGCCAGCGCCTGCGCGAACGTGGCATCGAGGTGCTCGATCTCAATGCGACCGGAGAATTGCCGCTGTACGTCGATGGCGCGGACGAATGCGACGGCAACAAGTGCCTGATCAAGGGCGGCGGTGCGGCGCTCACGCGCGAGAAGATCGTCGCGGCTGCGTCCAGGCGATTCGTATGCGTGATCGACCCGAGCAAACGGGTCGAGGTGCTCGGCCGCTTCCCGCTGCCGATCGAAGTGATCCCGATGGCACGCAGCCACGTGGCGCGCGAGCTGGTCAAGCTTGGCGGCCAGCCGGTATGGCGCGATGGCGTGGTCACCGACAACGGCAACTGGATCCTCGACGTGCACCACCTGCGCATCAGCGCGCCACTCGAACTCGAGCGCGAGCTCAACCAGATCGCAGGCGTGGTCACGGTGGGCCTGTTTGCGGCGCGCCGCGCCGACGTGGTGCTGATCGGTGACCGGGAGATGGCATGAGTCGCCGGGTGCCGCGCACGCGGCCACTGTGCCTGGCACTGCTGGCGGCTCTGGCCACCAGTGGCGTGCCGGCATCGGCGGCGGCGCCGCGGGACACCAGCTGGATCCGCCTGCGCCACGATGTCACTCACCGCATCTTCCCCCAACTCCCGGCCGCGCGCAGCGCGCCTGGCGCCATCGGCACGCCGCACGCAACGCACGTGGTTGCCAACTGCAACGACGCCGGCCCGGGCAGCCTGCGCGAGGCGGTTGCGGCGGCGGCCAGCGGCGACACGGTCGACCTGGGCGTGCTGCAGTGCTCGACGATCACGCTGCTCACGGGGGCGATCGAGGTCAAGCTTGACGATCTCGCCTTCATCGGCCCCGGGGCGCGCGATCTGGCGATTGACGGCCGGCGTGCCGATCGCCTGTTCATCCATCCACGTGGCGGCACGCTGCACTTCAAGGGCCTCACCTTGCGCAATGGCATTGCGCGCGCCGAAGGGTTCGATGTCTCCGGCGGCGGCTGCATCGCCTCGGCGGGCTACCTGCAGCTGTACGACAGCATGGTGCGCGACTGCTTCGCGAGCGGCATCGGCAGCTACGGCGGCGCGCTGTATGCGTACTCGCTCACGCTCGGCAACACCACGCTGGTCGGCAATCACGCCTACGGCACGCATGCGGCAGCCGGCACCGCGGCTTTCGGCGGCGCAGCCTTCGTGTATGCGCTGCAGATGGACACGAGCACCGTCAGCCACAACCTCGCCGACCACCGCATCAACGCGGGCTTCTCCAGCTACGACACCGGCGGCGGCATCGTGGCGGTGAGCGGCGGCACCATCAGCAGCTCGACCATCGACTCCAACATCAGCGACGGGCGTGCCGGTGGCATCGCAAGCTTCAACCCGCTGGTGGTGATCAACAGCACGCTGTCGGGCAACCTCGCTCGCCATGACATCGCGGGCGGGGTGTTCGTGCGCTGGCCCGCGGCGCTGCAGCTGGAGAACAGCACCGTGACGCGCAACCACGCCGCGCTGGACGGCGGCGGCGTGTGGATCAATGCGGCCGGCAGCAACTTCCGCAGCAGCATCGTGTTCGGCAATTCCAGTGATGTCGGCAATCGCGACAACCGCTATGGCCTGTTGCCACAGGCGATCACGATCGGCGGCGAACGCAACGTGCTGGCAACGCTGTCACCGCTCCTGACCGGCCCGGGCGACACGCTCGCGCTCGACCCGCAGTTGCGACCGTTGGCGTTGAATGGCGGCAGCACGCGCACCCATGCCCTGGCCGCGACGAGTCCCGTGATCGATGCGGGCAGCAATCCCCTGGGCCTGGCCAGCGACCAGCGTGGGGGCAATCACCCGCGCCGCTGGGGCAACGCGCCGGACATCGGCGCCTTCGAATGGCAAGGGCAGGCTGACTTCGGCGCCACCACCGCGGTGCCTGCCTCATCGCGCGGCACGCTGCTGCTGCTCGTGGCCACGCTGCTCGCCGCAATGGGCTGGCGCCGACGCAGACTGCATTGAAGCCCCAAGGTACCGGCAGCGTGGTCGGCACCGGCACCGGCACCGCGCCGTGCGCCGATCGGCGCACCGGCACGATCGCCGGATCGCGACTGGTTCGCGTTACAGCCCGACCCGTTGACAGCAGCGTGCGATCGGCGTATCCGCGCACCCGAGGGCGGCCATTCCGGCCGTCCACCGCGGCGGCCTGCAACGGGCCGCAGGGAGGGCGTCATGTGCGCCACCGCAACCCGCTCGACCAGGCTGCTCACGCCACTGCTGCTCGCGTTGTGCGGCAGCGCCGGCGCAATCGACGAATATCGACTCGATGATGGCGTCAAGGAAAGCGGCATCGGCCTGCAACCCGCCAACGACTACTCGCTGGCATGGCTCAACCGCTTCGTGATCCAGCCGGGCCACGAAACGATCCATGCGGTCAACCTCGCATTCGGCGGCAGTCTCGCCGGCACCAACATCCCCAATGGCACGCCGCTCACGGTGTATGTGTGGTACGACGCCAACCAGGATGGCGTGCCCGACCACGACCCGGTCATCGCTTGGGGAACCGGCGTGGTCGCCAACACCGGCGGCAATACGCTCACCAGTTATGCGCTGACCCAACCCGCCACCTTCCTGCCCGGAGACATCATTTTCGCCGGCGTCGTCATCACCTATTCGGGCAACCCGCAGGTGGCGAGCATCGATACCGATGGCACCGACGACATCAATCCCTATCCGCCGGCGGACCACAGTTTCATCGCCAGCAACTGGGCAACCACCTCCGCGCCCTTGTCACCCATCGACCCGGCTCACCTGGCATGGGCCCAACTTCCCGTCAACAGCGTGCGCAATGCGTTGTACGGCGGCAACGGTGACGGCAACTGGATGATACGCCTCAACGCCTCGACCCCAGGCGCACCGCTGCCCGTGGTCACGCCAACCGCGATCGACATGGGCAACATCGACATGGGCACAAGTTCGGTGGCCACGATCAACCTCGCCAACGTGGGCACCGCGACCTGGCAGGTCCTGCTGTACGTGCCCACGCCCAATCCGATGCCGGGCGCGTTCCAGCTGCTGCCGGGCACCTGCGGCCTGCCGCCGTTCCAGGTTGCACCCGGCACCAGCTGCGACATCGAGGCCACCTTCGCACCGGTGCGTCATGGCGACCACATGGTCTCGGTCGAGATCGCAGGCAACACGCCCCCGGGCACCGCGATGTTCACGCTCAAAGGCATAGGCAGCATCTTCGCGTCGGGCTTCGAATAGGCGGGGCCGTGCGGTCGAGCGCGGCCGCCCCACTCGTCAGTCGCCCCCATCAGTCGAAAAAGCGAACCTGACCCCTATTCGCGTTCCCTGGGGCTCACCCCTGCACGCTGCGCGCTCCGGGGCCAGCGCTGCGCGAAAAAGCGAACCTGACTCCTATTCGCGCTCGTCAGTCGCCCCCATCAGCCGAAAAAGCGAACCTGACCCCTATTCGTATTCGCGAAAAAGCGAACCTGACCCCTATTCGCGGGGCGGGGCTTGGTCGGGTTGGGGCGCGGTGGTTCGGGACCAGGATTGTTCGCCCCTTCCCTGGGGCTCACCCCTGCGCGCTGCGCGCTCCGGGGCCAGCGCTGCGCGCTGTCCCAGATCGTTCCGGACGATCTGGTCGAACACAGGCTCTGCATCGGGCCAGTCCCCCAGCCACGAATACAAAGCCCCGCTCGGGGCGGGGCTTTGTATTCGTGGCTGGGGGACTAGGATTCGAACCTAGATAAACGGAGTCAGAGTCCGTTGTCCTACCATTAGACGATCCCCCAGTGGACGGGTGGGCGTCAGCGCTTGGAGTACTGGGTGGCGCGACGGGCCTTGTGCAGGCCGACCTTCTTGCGTTCGACTTCGCGCGCATCGCGGGTCATGAACCCGGCCTTGCGCAGCGGTGCCTTGAGCGTCTCGTCGTACTCGACCAGCGCGCGGGCGATGCCTAGGCGAATCGCGCCGGCCTGGCCGGTCATGCCGCCACCTTCGACGGTGACCAGCACGTCGAACTTGTCCTGGCTCTGGGTGAGCTCAAGCGGCTGGCGCACGATCATGCGCGAGGTCTCGCGACCGAAAAACTCGTCGAGCGCCTTGCCGTTGACCGTGATGGCGCCGCTGCCCTTGCGCAGGAACACGCGCGCTGCGGAGGACTTGCGACGGCCGGTGCCGTAGTTTTGCTGGGTAGCCATAGTTCGGTTCGTCTGTATGGTCTGGGTTCCCGCGCGCCCCCGCCTGGGCGGGACGTGGGGCAGGCATTACGCCTTGAGGTCGAGCACTTGCGGCTGCTGCGCGGCGTGCGGATGGTTCGGGCCCGCGTACACCTTGAGCTTGCGGTACATCGCGCGGCCGAGCGGATTCTTCGGCAACATGCCCTTGACCCCGATCTCGATCACACGCTCCGGATGGCTGGCGA
This sequence comes from Lysobacterales bacterium, assembly GCA_014338185.1. Taxonomy (GTDB): domain Bacteria; phylum Pseudomonadota; class Gammaproteobacteria; order Xanthomonadales; family Rhodanobacteraceae; genus Dokdonella_A. The sequence goes on from QUBV01000023.1 coordinate 35,469, forward strand.
GCATGTCCTTGAGCGAGGTGGTCTTGAGGTTGCCGATGTAGCCGGTGAAGCGATGGTAGTTCTTGTCATCGAGCTTGTTGCCGGTCACCGCGACCTTCTCGGCGTTGACCACAACGAGGTAGTCGCCGGTGTCGACGTGCGGGGTGTAGACGGTCTTGTGCTTGCCGCGCAGGCGATGGGCCAGCTCGGTGCACAGGCGACCCAAGGTCTTGCCGGTGGCGTCGACCACATACCAATCGCGTTTGACGCCGTCTGCCTTGGCGCTGATCGTGTTCATATCCGTAAATACCCTGCTGGGCCCGGGCGCGCCGGGGCAGTCGAAATCGAGGGCGCGGGAGAATAGCCGAAGAGCCGGCGCGTGACAACCGCGTTACCTGTCGTGAGCCGCGCATGGTAGCACGAACCGGACCGGTCTTGGGCAAGTGCGCCATCGAAAGCCAGCGGCTGGGTCAGCCACGGCCCGCGGTGGGGCCGCCGGCCCTGCCACGGGGGCGCTTCGCGTCCGCCCCGACCGGGGTCGTGGACCGGGTCGTCGCCCGCTCAGGTCAGGTTGCGGCCGTGGAACAGTTCCTCGATCTCGCGCCGCAGCAGCTGCTCGATGCGCTGACGGTCCTTGAACGACAGGTCGTCGGCGTGGGCCTCGAACAGGTAGGTGTCGAGGTCGAAGTCCTTCACGTGCATCTTGGTGTGGAACATGTTCTCCTGATACACGTTGACGTCGAACATTTCGTACTTCTGGCGGATGTGCTTGGCCAGGTAGTCCTGGATCGAGTTGATCTTGTGGTCGATGTAGTGCTTGCGCCCACGCACGTCGCGGGTGAAGCCGCGCACGCGGTAGTCCATCGTCACGATGTCGGATTCAAAGCTGTCGATGAGGTAGTTGAGTGCCTTGAGCGGTGAAATCACACCGCAGGTGGCCACATCGATGTCGGCGCGGAACGTCGCGATGCCGTTGTGCGGATGGGTCTCCGGATAGGTGTGCACCGTGATGTGGCTCTTGTCCAGGTGCGCCACCACCGCATCGGAGATCATGTCCTTGCCGAGCTTCTCCACGATCGGGTGCTCGGAGATGAGGATCGTGACCGACGCGCCCTGCGGATCGTAGTCCTGGCGCGCGATGTTGAGGATGTTGGCACCGATGATCTCGGCCACGTCGGTGAGGATCTGGGTGAGGCGATCGGCGTCGTACTGCTCGTCGATGTACTCGATGTAGCGGCGGCGCTGGTCCTCCGACACCGCGTAGCAGATGTCGTAGATGTTGAAGCTGAGTGCCTTGGTGAGGTTGTTGAAGCCCTGCAGTTGCAGGCGCGGAATCGGCTTGACCACGGCAAAACCCTCACGGACGACAGCGCAACCCCATGCCGGCGGCCGGGGGTCGCGGATTATGGGGCATGCACCGCCACGATGAAACCGCGCATGGTCGGCCGGCCTCCCGCGTGCTGCTGCGACCCCGGTCGCAATTTGCAATACTAGGCGGTATCCGGTCGCAGCGGGCTCGCACAGCGCGGCCCTGCCGCGTGTTCCGCGGCGACCGCCCATCTGCGCACAATGCGGTAGAGGTCCCTGTGGAAGCACAAGGCAAGATCGCCGATTTCCGATACACGCTGCAGCGCGAGGTCAACCGCGTGCAGGCGCCATCGATCCTGGTGCCCGACCGTGCCGCGATGGAGCGCTTCCTGGGCGCCTGCCACCGGCGTCGCTACGCGAGCAAGACCGCGATCATCCGCCCGGGCGATTCGGCCAACATCCTGTACTACGTGATCGACGGCTCGCTCACGGTGTCGTCGGAGGACGAGGCCGGCAATGAGCTGATCCTGGCCTATCTCAACCGGGGCGAGTTCATCGGCGAGATGGGCCTGTTCGTGGAGACCCCGCGCCGCGAGGTGATGGTGCGCACGCGCACGCCGTGTGAACTGGCCGAGATCAGCTACGAACGCATGTTCGCGCTGTTCGAGGGGCCGCTGCGCGAGGAGTGTCCCAAGATCCTGTTCGCGATCGGCTCGCAGCTCACCAACCGCCTGCTGCACACCTCGCGCAAGGTGAGCCGGCTGGCATTCATGGACGTGACCGAACGCGTGGCCAAGACCCTGCTCGACCTCATCGACGAACCCGATGCGATGACCCATCCCAGCGGCAAGCAGATCCGCATCTCGCGCCAGGAAATCAGCCGCATCGTCGGCTGCTCGCGCGAGATGGTCGGCCGCGTGCTCAAGCAGCTGGAGGAACAGGGCATGATCAGCGTGAGCGGCAAGACCATCGTGGTGCTCGGCTCGCACTGACCGCGCACAGGCCGATCCGGCCAAGCCAGCCTCGGTACAGCCACGCCCGGCCACGATCGGCCGCGCCACCCGCCAGCCGCCGACCGCATGCGCCGCCCCATTCCCGCCAGCCACGACCACGACCGCAGCCCTGATCCGGCGGCGCGCCTGACCCGCACGATCCTCGAGCTGGCCGCGCGCATTCCCGCAAGCGGCGAAACGGGCAGCACCGACCCGCGTGAACGCACACGCGCCCTCACGCGCATCGCGGCCGGCAAGGCCGCACTGGCCGCGGGCAGCCTTGCGCTGCCGGCCGGGCCACTGGGCTGGCTCACGCTCGCGCCCGAACTCGCGCTGGTCTGGCGCATCCAGCGCCAGCTCGTTGCGGACATCGCCGGCTGCTGGGGCGTGCAGGCCGACCTGGGTCGCTCACAGATGCTGTACTGCCTGTTCCGCCACACGGCCGCGCAGGCGTTGCGTGATGTGGGGGTGCAGGTGGGTGCGCGCGTGCTGGTGCAGGAGTTGCCGCTGCGCGCGATCGAACGTGTCGCCGCCGACATCGGCCTGCAGGTGTCCGGACGCGCGCTCGGGCAGGGGCTCGCGCGCTGGTTGCCGGTGGCCGGCAGCCTCGGCGTGGCCGGCTATGCCTGGTATGACACCACGCGCGTGGCCAACACCGCGCTCGCGCTGTTCGCCGACCCGTCCGGCGACGCCCCGCGCCACCGGCGGCCGCTTCACGCGCACTGAACAGGCGCCCGTATCCGGCCTGCTAACATGGCCGCATGTATCTGGAGTACTACGGGCTGCGCGAGGCGCCGTTCTCGATCACGCCCGACCCGCGCTACGTATTCCTCTCGGATCGCCACCGGGATGCGCTCGCGCACCTGCTCTATGGCATCGGCAAGGGCGGCAGCGGCGGCTTCGTGCAGCTCACCGGCGAGGTCGGCACCGGCAAGACCACGCTGTGCCGCCTGCTGCTGGAGCAGTTGCCGGAGAACACCCGCGTCGCACTCGTGCTCAACCCCAAGCTGTCGCCGGTGGAACTGGTCGAGGCGGTGTGCGAGGAACTCAAGCTCGACATCGCCGGCAAGCACGGCAGCCTCAAGGCGCTCACCGACACGCTCAACGCCTTTCTGCTCGATGCCTACGCGCAGGGCCTGCGCGTGGTGCTCATCGTCGACGAGGCGCAGAACCTGTCGACCGAGTCGCTGGAACAGGTGCGCCTGCTCACCAACCTGGAAACCCCCACCCAGAAGCTGCTGCAGATCATCCTGCTCGGCCAACCCGAACTGCGCGAACTCCTGGAGCGGCCCGAGCTGCGCCAGCTCGCGCAACGCATCACCGCGCGCTACCACCTCACCCCGCTCGATGCGGCCGAAACCGAGGCCTATGTGCGCCATCGCATGGCGGTGGCCGGCTGCACGCGCCAGCCGTTCTCGCGGCTTGGACTCAAGGCGCTGTATCGCCGCTCCGGCGGCATCCCGCGGCTCATCAACATCATTGCCGACCGTGCCCTGATGGCCGGCTATGCGCGCGAGCAGGCGAGCCTGGGCGAGCGCCTGGTCGACCGCGCCGCCGACGAGACCCTGCCCGGCCACGCGCGCTACTGGCTGCGCCGCCACGGTAGCTGGGCCGCGCTGCTGGTGCTGACACTGGCCGCAGCGGCCGGCACCTGGGCGTGGCAACAGCGCACGCCGCCCTCCGCGTTCGTGAGCGAACCGGCCCCGGCCACCGCCACGCCCGCACCGGCCGATGACGCCGCCCAGGCGCTGCGCGATGCGCTCGCCGCTGCTCCCGACACCGCGTTGTTCGCGTTCACCCAGTTGCTCGCGCGCTGGCATGTCGACGCCGAAACGGTGTCGGTACGCGATGCCGCGCGTTGTCCTGCATTGGTCGCACCCGGCCTGGCCTGCCTGCGTGGCCGCGCCTCGCTCGACCAGCTCGCGCGCTTCGATCGGCCACTGATCCTGCTGCTGGGCAAGGCGCCACGCGAAACCCACGCGTTGTTGCAAGGCGTGGGCAAGGATCGCGTGCGCATCGACCTGGCCGGCCAGCGCCATGAGCTGTCGCGCGCATCGCTGGGCGAGCTGTGGGACGGCGGTTTCACCGTGCTGTGGCGCGTGCCCACCGACGTGCCCGCGCGGCTGGAACGCGGCGCGGTCGGGCCGGGCGTGGCATGGGCGCTGGATCGCCTCAAGGCCTTCGACGGCGGCACCGGCGCCACACCAGGCGCGAGCTTCGATGCCGCGATGCAGGCGCGCATCGAAAAGCTGCAGCAGGCCTTCGGTATTCGCGCCGATGGCATCATCGGACCGGAAACCCTGTTCGCACTGTCGGCACTCGACGACAGCGGTCCGCACCTGTCACGCACCATGGACTGAGCACCCGTGAACGCGCCCCACTGTCACGACCGCCGCACCACGCCCGGGGCGGTCGCACCCGCCCAACCGGACGCCATGGCGCGCCCGCTTCCCGCGAACCCGCAGTGCTTGCGCCTGCCTGACCGGAACCCCGCATGTCGCTGATCCTCGAAGCCCTCAAGAAGTCCGAGCAGCAGCGCCAGCTCGGCGAAGCACCCCACCTGGGCACACCGATCATGCTCACACGCCGGCGGCGCAGCCTGTTGCCGCTGCTCATGCTCGCGATCCTCGCTGCACTTGGCGTGGGCTGGTGGCTCATGCGCAGCCCCACGCCCGGTCGCAACGCCGCAGTGGCACCGCCCGCAGCCGCCACGCCCCCCGTGGTTGCAGCCACCGCTCCGGCGGCCAAACCGGTGACGCCCCCGGCCGTGCGCCCGGGTCACGGCAAGATCGGCGGCGCGGTCGCGATCACGCCGCCCACGGCGGTTGCGCCCGTGGTGCCGGTGCCGCGCGCCGACGACCGCCCAGGCTCGGTCCAGCTGCCGGCCGCGCTGCCAGCCGGCGCACCCGTGGTCGAAGGCGGCGGCGCGCCACATGCACGGCCCGAACCGCCGGGCCCGGCCTCGCCGCTGGAGCAG
>QUBV01000095.1 GCA_014338185.1 Lysobacterales bacterium
GCCTGGATCGGCCTGCTCAAGGACCAGGGCCCGCTCAACAACCTGCTGTTGTGGCTGGGCCTGATCGACCAGCCGCTGCACATCCTCTACACCAACACCGCGGTCTACATCGGCATCGTCTATTCCTACCTGCCGTTCATGGTGCTGCCGCTCACCGCAACCCTGCTCAGGCACGACCACAGTCTGCTCGAGGCGGCCTTCGACCTCGGCTGCAAGCCGCTGCGCGCGTTCTGGCGCGTGACCTTCCCGCTGTCACTGCCCGGGGTGATCGCGGGCAGCCTGCTGGTGTTCATCCCCGCAGTCGGCGAATTCGTGATCCCCGACCTGCTCGGCGGACCCGACTCGCTCATGATCGGGCGCGTGTTGTGGACCGAGTTCTTCCAGAGCCGAGACTGGCCGCTCGCCTCGGCGGTGGCGATGGCGATCCTGCTGCTCATCGTGATCCCCACGCTGTTGTTCGAGCACCTGCAGAGCCGCCGCGGCACGCAGGAGGCGCGCCGATGAAGCAGCGCTCGACCTTCGTGTTCACGATGATGGCCTTCGGCTACGCATTCCTGTACCTGCCGATCTTCTCGGTCATCGTGTATTCGTTCAACGCCTCGCGCCTGGTCACGGTGTGGGGCGGGTTCTCCACCCACTGGTATGGCGCGCTGTTCTCCAACAGCGCGATCCTCGAAGCGACCGGGCGCAGCCTGCTGGTGGCGGCGATGGCGGCGAGCCTCGCGGTCGCGATCGGCACGCTGGCCGCGGTCGCGCTCACGCGTTTCCAGCGCCTGCGCGCGCGGCCGCTGCTGTCGCTCATGACCAGCGCGCCGCTGGTGATGCCCGAGGTGATGCTCGGCCTGTCGGCGCTGCTGTTGTTCGTGGGCCTGCAGCAATGGATCGGCTGGCCCGGCGGGCGCGGCCTGCTCACGATCACGATCGCCCACACCACGTTCTGCTGCGCCTACGTGACCGTGATCGTGCAGTCGCGCCTGACACAGATGGACGAAAGCCTGGAAGAAGCCGCGCTCGACCTCGGTGCGCGGCCGTGGAAGGTGTTCTTCCTCGTCACCCTGCCGGTGATCTTCCCCGCGCTCGCCGCCGGCTGGCTGCTCGCCTTCACGCTCTCGCTCGACGACCTCGTGGTGGCGAGCTTCGTCTCGGGCCCGAGCTCGACCACGCTGCCGATGCTGATCTACTCCAAGGTCAAGTTCGGCGTCACGCCCGAGATCAATGCGCTGGCCACGCTCATCGTGCTCACGGTCACCGTGTTGATCGTGGCGGCATCGCTCATCATGGGCCGTCGCGACGCCAATCCATTGCGCTGACCGCGCGGGCATGGCGCGGTGCACGCCGGGTCGCCGCCGACGCCCGCCGGCAGCGGACCACGCGCCCCGGCCAGCGCATGGCACATCCTGCCGGCATCGCGCAAGTGCGCGACCCGATTGCGCTACCCCCGATGCGCCAAGGTCGCGTAAGCTAACGCGTCCGGTTGGCGTTGCACGTGCATGATTCCCGAGCTTGGACAATTCGCGCTGATCCTGGCGCTGGTGCTGGCGCTGCTGCAGTGCGTGCTGCCCCTCATCGGCGCACAGCGTGGCAATGCCGCGCTCATCGCGGTGGCGCGCCCGGCGGTCGCCGGCCAGGCGGTGTTCGTCATCACCGCGTTCGCGCTGCTGACCTGGTCGTTCCTGAGCCAGGATTTCTCGGTCGCCTACGTCGCCCAGCACTCCAATTCGATGCTGCCGTGGTTCTACCGCTTCTCGGGCGTGTGGGGCGCGCACGAGGGTTCGCTGCTGCTGTGGATCCTCATCCTCGCGATCTGGAGCGTGGCGGTGGCCGCGTTCAGCCACAAGCTGCCCGACGATTTCATGGCACGCGTACTTGGCGTGCTCGGCTTCATCAGCGCGGGCTTCCTGCTGTTCACGCTGCTCACGTCCAATCCATTCGCGCGCGTGCTGCCCGCGCCGGCCGATGGCATCGACCTCAACCCGATGCTGCAGGATCCGGGCCTGATCATGCATCCACCGATGCTCTACACCGGCTACGTCGGCTTCTCGGTGGCGTTCGCGTTCGCGATCGCGGCGCTGCTGGGCGGCGAACTCGATGTGCGCTGGGTGCGCTGGTCGCGGCCGTGGACCAATGTCGCCTGGGCCTTCCTCACGCTCGGCATCGCGATCGGTTCGTGGTGGGCCTACTACACGCTCGGCTGGGGCGGCTGGTGGTTCTGGGATCCGGTCGAGAATGCCTCGTTCATGCCGTGGCTGGTCGGAACCGCCTTGATCCACTCGCAGGCGGTCACCGAGAAACGCGGTTCGTTCCGCGCCTGGACCTTGCTGCTGGCGATCTTCGCCTTCTCGCTGTCGCTGCTGGGGACCTTCCTCGTGCGCTCGGGCGTGCTCACCAGCGTGCACGCCTTCGCCACCGATCCCAAGCGTGGCGTGTTCATCCTCGCCTTCCTCGCCGTGGTGGTGGGCGGCTCGCTGTTGGTGTACGCGCTGCGCGCACCGAAGGTCGCGGGCGGGGAACCATTCGCGGTGGTGTCGCGCGAGACCGCGCTGCTCGTCAACAACCTCATGTTCGCCTGCGCCGCGGCGATGGTGCTGCTCGGCACGCTGTACCCGATCCTCGGCGACGCCCTGTCGCTGGGGCGCGTGTCGGTCGGACCGCCCTACTTCGCCTTCATGTTCATCCTGCTCATGCTGCCGGTGGTGGTGCTGCTGCCGTTCGGCCCGTTCCTGCACTGGCGCAGCGCCGAGCTTGGCAAGGCCGCGCGCAAGCTGCTGCCGGCGCTGGCGGGCGCAGGGCTGGCCACTGCGCTGGCGTGGTGGCTGGTGGGCGATCTGCCGTGGAAGGCACTGGCCGGCACCGCGGCTGCGCTCTGGATCGGGCTGGGCATCGTGCTGTTCGCGTTCGCGCGCTGGCGCGGCGCCGCTGCGGGCCGGCGCTATACGCCCGAGATGCTCGGCATGATCTGCGCCCACCTGGGCGTGGCGGTGTTCGTCGCCGGCGTGCTCATCGTCGAATCCACCAGTATCGAGCGCGACGTGCGCATGGTGCCTGGCGCACGTGTCGAGATCGGTACGCTGAGCTTCCAGTTCGATGGCGTGCACGATGCGCGCGGACCCAATTTCAGCGCGCAACAGGGCACGCTGCAGGTATTCGAAGGGGGCCGCCGGATCGCGACGCTGTCGCCACAGAAGCGCCAGTACCTGCGCAACTCGCAGGTCCAGACCGAGGCCGCGCTCAAGCCCGGCCTGGTGCGCGACCTGTATGTCGCACTGGGTGAACCGGTCGGCGGCGACGGCGCCTGGGCGGTGCGCATCTACGTCAAGCCCTTCGTGCGCTGGATCTGGCTCGGCGCACTGCTCATGATGCTCGGCGGCTTCATCGCCGCCAGCGACCGCCGCTTCCGTGTCTACGCCGCCACCCGCAAGCCGGCCGGCGCGAGCGACGAGCCCGCAGCCGTGGAGCCGCCCGCGCCCGGCCACGGTGCGCGCGCATGAACACGCGCCTGTTGCCGCTGCTCGGCTTCCTGCTGCTGCTGGCCTTGCTCGGCTTCGGCATCTGGTGGAGCAGCACCCATGACCTGCGCGAGGTGCCCTCGCCGCTGATCGACAAGCCCGCGCCGCAGTTCTCGCTGCCGCTGCTGGAGTTTCCGACGCGGTCGTTCGGCAGCAAGGATCTCGCCGGCGAGCCCTATCTGCTCAACGTGTTCGCGAGCTGGTGCTTCGCCTGCCGCGACGAGCATCCGATCCTCATGCAGCAGGGCAAGCGCCTGGGCATCCGCCTGGTCGGCTTCAACTACAAGGACGAGGCGGCTGACGCCAAGCGCTGGCTTGCGCAGTACGGCAATCCCTACGACGTCGTGATCGCCGACCTGCCCGGCAAGGTCGCGATCGACTTCGGCGTCACCGGCGCGCCCGAGTCGTTCCTCGTCGACGGCAACGGCATCATTCGCTACAAGCACATCAGCCCGATCACGCCCGAGGTGATCGAGCGCGAACTGCTGCCGCGCATCGCGGCGATGCGCGGGGGCGGACCATGACACGCGCACCCTGGCGCTGGCTTGCCGCGTTCGTGATCGCCTGCCTCGTTGTCACCCGCGTGCCGGCCGCGGTCGATCCGCTGCCGTTCAAGGACCATGCCGAGGAAGTGCGCTTCCAGAACCTGGCCAAGCAGTTGCGCTGCCTCGTGTGCCAGAACGAGAACCTGCAGGATTCCTCGGCGCCGCTCGCGGCCGACCTGCGCCGCGAAGTGTTCAAGCAGATGCAGGCCGGCAAGAGCGATGCGCAGATCAAGTCCTGGCTGACCGAGCGCTACAGCGACTTCGTGCTGTACGACCCGCCGCTGCGCACCGGCACCTGGCTGCTGTGGTTCGGACCGCTGCTGATCGTGCTGGTCGGCGCACTCGTGGTGGCGGCGACGATCCGCAAGCGCAGCCTTGCCCACCGCAACAGCGCCCCACCCGCCACCCCCGAGGACGACTGGTAATGGGTCTGCTCTTTGTCGGCTGCGCCGTGGCCATGACGCTGGCGGCGCTGGCGTTCGTGCTGTTGCCGCTCACGCGCCGCCGCGTCCACGACGCCCGGGCCGAGCGCATGCGCGCGCTCGACGCGGCACTGGCCGCGGGCGTGATCGATGCCGACGAGCATGCGCGCAAACGCGCGGCACTGGCGGCGAATCCCGCGCCGGCCAACACCGCGCGCGGCGCGCCGCTCGCGCTGGTGGTGGCGCTCGCGGTGTTCATCCCGGCCAGCGCCGCGCTGCTGTATCGCGCGGTGGGTACGCCGCAGGCACTGGATCCCAAGGCGCGCGCTCCGGTCGCGGCGTCGGGCGACCACACCAGCGCCGCCGACATGCAGCAGGCGATCGCGGCCCTGGCCGAGCGGCTCAAGCAGGAACCGGGTGACGTCGAAGGCTGGGCCCTGCTCGGCCGCGCCCATGCCACGCTTGGCCAGGCGGGCGCGGCGGTGGAGGCGTATCGCCACGCGCATGAGCTTGCGCCCGACGACGCGGCCGTGGGCGTGGAGTACGCGCAGGCGCTGGCGCTCGCGGCTCCCGACCATCGCATCGCCGGCAAGGCGCGCGAACTGCTCGATGCGATCGCCGCGCGCGAGCCGACCAACCAGCGTGCGCTGTGGCTGCTCGGCATCAGCGACTACCAAGTCGGCCGCTACGATGCCGCGATCGCGCGCTGGAACGCCCTGCTGCCGTTGTTGGCCGACAACCCGGGCGTGGCCGACAGCGTGCGCGCGCAGATCGCCGAGGCGCATGCGCGTCGCG
>QUBV01000096.1 GCA_014338185.1 Lysobacterales bacterium
GGCGCACTGGGCGCAGCGGGCGTGGGCTGCGGCGCATCGAACGGCGCGGGCGCGGAGCCGGCGGCGGACCGGCCCGCCGCCGGCGGCGCATTGCCGCCGTGGCGCGGCGGCGCGACCCTGGCCGCAGGCGGCGTCAGGCGCAACACCTGTCCGACATGGATCGTGTAGGGCGCATCGATGCGGTTCCAGGCCGCCACGTCGCGATAGTCCAGGCCGTTGCGGAACGCGATGCTGTAGAGCGTGTCGCCACGCACGACCCGGTGGCTGTGCGCGCTGGCATGCGGCGCGGCGCGGGTGGCGTTCGACGCGGCGCTGCGCGGCGCACGCACGGGCATCGTGCCGAGGTCCTCCACCGGCGCCGGCCCGGTCGATGCGCAGCCGGCCAGCAGCAGCGTCACCAGCACCGACCCAGACAATCGCGGATGTGGCCCCTGTCCCATGCCCGACGGTTTACCTGCTCCAACGCCAATAGAAGATGACTGCGGCCACTGCCACCACCAGCGCCCAGCCGATCCATTCGATCCAACGGTGCAGCGCCTGTTCGGCGCGCGCGCCGCCGAGGCGGATCACGCCCGCGAGCAGGTACACGCGCTTGCCGCGCCCGATCAGCATGCCGCCGATGAAGGGCAGCAGGGGCATGCCCACGATGCCCGAGGCCCAGGTGAAGATCTTGAGTGGCACCGGCACGAAGCCGGCCAGCACCAGCATCCAGAACGCCTTCCACGGGTGGCTCTGCACGTCCGCGCCCAGTTCCAGCACCAGTGCGTCGAGCCGGCTCGCCCAGCCGATCTGCGCCAGCAACGGGCGCAGCAGGTCGAATGCATAGTGGCCCAGCGCATAGCCGACGAACGCGCCGAGCATCGACCACACCAGGCTGATCGTGGCATAGCGCCACCAGAGGTGCGGCCGTGCCAGCACCATCGGCGCGAGCATGATCTCGGGCGCGACCGGAAAGATGATCGCCTCGACGAAACTCAGGCCGCCCAGGTAACGCTCGGCGTGCCGATGTGCGGCCCACTTGAGCGCGCGCTCGTACAGTGGCTGGAACAGCCTCATCGCCCGCGTCCGCGCATCAGCCGGTCCCGCCCAGCAGTGGCACGAAGCTCACCGCACCGAGCCGCTCGCTGATGCGCCCGTCCTCGCCTGCGCGCACGCGCAGCAGTTCCTGCTGGCCGGCCGGCCCGACCGGCGCCACGAGGCAGCCATCGGGCGCGAGTTGCGCCAGCAGTTCCGGCTCCAGCGCCGCGCCCGCCGCGGTCACGATGATCGCATCGAACGGCGCCTCCTCGGGCCAGCCCAGGCGCCCGTCGTCGTGGCGCGAGCGGATGTTGCCCAGGCCGAGCTTGCGAAAGCGCCGGCGCGCGTTGCGCAACAGCTCCTCGATGCGCTCGACCGTGTAGACCTGCTCCACCAGGCGCGCCAGCACCGCGCACTGGTAGCCCGACCCCGTGCCGATTTCGAGCACGCGCCGCGGCAGCTTGTGCTCGATCAGCGCCTCGCTCATGCGCGCGACGATGTACGGCTGCGAGATCGTCTGGCCCTGCCCGATCGGCAGCGCGGTGTTTTCGTAGGCGCGCGAGGCGAGCGCCTCGTCGATGAACAGGTGGCGCGGCAGCTGGCGCATCACCTCGAGCACGCGCGGGTCGCGGATGCCGGCCTCGGCCAGTCCCGCGACCATGCGGTCACGCGTGCGCTGCGAGGTCATGCCCAGACCGCGCGAAGCCGGGTCGCGCGACGACAGCGGCGTCATCGCCACCCCCAAACGCTGATCGGCTCAGCGGGCATCGGCAGCGGCTTCGATCGCGGCGACCCAGCCGCTGACCTTTTCCAGCGCGGTGTAGCGCGTGAGATCGACCTGGATCGGCGTGATCGACACATAACCGTCACGTACCGCGTGGAAATCGGTGCCCGGGCCGTCGTCCTCGGCCTCCCCGGCGGGGCCGATCCACCACATCGGCCGCCCGCGCGGATCGATCTGCGCGATGCACGGCGCCGAGCGGTGGCGTCGACCCAGGCGCACCACCGCCAGCCCGCGGATCTCGTGCCACGGCCGGTCGGGCACGTTGACGTTGAGGATGGTGTCGGCGGGCAGCGGATCCACCAGCAGGCGTCGCACCAGCAGCAACGCGGCCCGCGCGGCGCTGTCGTAGTGGGTGCCGATGTGGTTCCTCGTCACCAGCGAGACCGCAATCGCGGGCAGGCCGAGGAAACGCCCTTCCATCGCCGCCGACACCGTGCCCGAGTAGATCACGTCGTCGCCGAGATTGGCCGCATTGTTGATGCCCGACACCACGATCTCGGGCTCCTCGTCGAGCAGGCCCGACAGCGCCAGATGCACGCAGTCGGCCGGCGTGCCGGCCACGCGCCAGCGCCGTGCATCCATGCGCAGCGCGCGGATCGGCCGGTCGAGCGTAAGCGAATTGCTCGCACCCGAATGGTCGCGATCGGGCGCGACCACCGTCACCTCGCCCAGTTCGGCCAGGTGCTGCGCCAGTACCGCAATACCCGGTGCATCCACGCCATCGTCGTTGCTTACCAGAACCCGCATGCGTCATCGCACCGCGCGAGGCGGCGTCATTCCATCGCTGCAATCGAGCGCGCAATGATAGCGGATCGTCCCGCCGGGCGCGGACGTCGCATCCGCGTCATCTGCTACGCTGGCGCCATGTCGTGTCCTGCCTCCGACGACGATGCGCGTCTGTTCCGCGCGGCCATCGGTCGCGTGCGCGAACTGCACGGCACGCCCGACGCGCCCGCCACGCCGCGCCCTGCGCCCGAACCGGCCCAGGCCCGCGCCGACGAAGCGCGCGTGCGTGACGAACTGCTGACCCACCCGATCGAACCGGGCACGATCGAACTGGGCGAGGAGATCAGCTACCTCAAGCCGGGCCAACCGACCCGCTTGCTGCAGCAGCTGCGGCGCGGCCGCTACAGCGTGCGCGCCGAGATCGACCTGCACGAGATGAGCGCTGCGGTCGCGCGCGAGGCCATCGGCCAGTTCCTCGACGACTGCCGCCGCCACCACGAGCTGTGCGTGCGCATCGTGCACGGCAAGGGCCTGCGCTCGCAGGCCCGCGGCCCGGTACTCAAGCAGCTCACCGACACCCTGCTGCGCCGCCGCGCCGACGTGCTCGCCTTCGCCTCGGCGCGTCCCGCGCAGGGTGGCACCGGCGCCGTCCTCGTGCTGCTCGCGCGCCCTTGAGCACTGCCGCACGCACAGCCCACGCGCCCAGTGCCGGCGCTACCACCCCAGCCACGCAACCCAGTACGCGCGAACCCGGCTGGATGGATGGCGCGAAACTCTACTCTGACCCCGGTTTGATTCGACGCCGGAGGGCAAACGCCCTCCGGCGCCGTCTCCGCAGTGCCTGGGGATACCCGTCACACTGCCGGGTCTATCGCTCACTCGTCAGAAATAGGCGCAGCTGTCCGTCCACTTGCGCCCGTTCTTTTCCACCGTACCGTTCGAGTCGATGTTGATGTCGACGCCAGCGCCACTGCCTTTGATGTTGAGATTGAACTTGGCGCTGAGAACCGCGCGGTGGGCGCAGCCGGAGTAGGCAACCGCGGACCCCCGGCTGCCGGTGGTTCCGGCCGTTCCCTTGCTCGCACACTTGATGTTGAACCCCAGGTTCGCCCATCCCGAAGACGCATTCGAATACGCGAAGGGTTGTGGTTTGCAACGGGTGTCGCAGCGCAGGCCCGTCTCCACCCGACCGATACGATGTTCGACCACAACGATGTTGTAGAGATTGCGGTACTGCACCGTGTAAGCCGGGAATACGACGCTGCGGCTCTTCGAGTTGGGGCGGCTGGCCAGCCCGCACCTGCCCGCCTTGGGGGCCGCGTCACCCTTGGCAAGGTCGAGGATGCTGTCGACCGGTTCCGAATACTCAAGGATCGTCCAGCCTTCGGCGCGCAACTTGCGCAGGTTCGCGACGTGCGAATCGAGGAACTCCACCGTCGGATCGAAAATCACGCAGTGCTTCTGCGCACTCCAGCAAGCCTCCAGTGCCACGTGGCTCGGCTGCTTGGATCCGTCCATCTCCATGGTGACTTCCAGCAGGCGGTAGTGGCCTTGGGATACCGGGAAACCGGCTTCGTCGAAACCATCCACGGTCGCGGCCAGGTCATCGAGATAACCGGACTCGGCCTTGTCGACCGGCATCGACTGGACGTTGGCCAGCCCAAACCCGGAGCTCTCGGCGACCACCAGGTGATCCGGCGCCCCAAGAAAGTATCCGATCGGCTTTCCGGACAGCTCCGTCAGCGGACCGGACTCGATCGTCTTGAGCGAAAACGAAAGATCGCGACTGCTGGCGTCGGAATAGTCCCCGTACACTCCCTCGGCGTAGCCCTGTCGCTCCACCGGGGCCTTCTCGTTCGCGTACGACGAGGCGGAACAAGCCAGGGCAACGGCGACTGCGAGCACGCCGGACTTCATCATGGATTTCATGTGTGCCTCCCTCGATCTGTGACTTGCGGTGCATGTTCACTGGGCCGGAGGGCACGCGGCGCACCGCGTGTCCATCGGCAGCCGCAGTAACGCCGGCGATCGATGCGGCGTCGTTCACATGCCGTGACAGTTCGATGACGGAGTAATGAAGGCCTGCGTTTTCCTGGTTCGTCATCGGCTCCGACGACGTCCCCGGCCAGCGCCTCCCCCGCAGGCAGCGGGCACGGTTCGGAAGGGGTCAGGTTGATCGAAAGGCGATCGAAAAGGGTCGATCGAAATGGTGACCCCTATTCGCCGCGCTAGTCGCGGTCACCACCACGCCCAGTCGAAGTCGTCATGGAAGATCAGGTCGGGATGGCAACCGATGGACCAGGTGTGGCCGACGGCGGCATCCCACTCGGCATCGGTCGGCGAAGGCGTGCTGAGGCGGTTCGGGCACAGGCGCGATTGCCCGTTCACCAGGTTATTGGGGCTTGGTACCGCCGGCAATGTACCGCTGAGCTGGTTGTTGGACAGGCCGAGATACCCCAGATTGCCCAGCGCCGAGAGGTCGGGGATCGAGCCGCTGAGCTGGTTGTTGTTCAGGAATAGCTCCTGCAGGTTGCCCAGCGCCGAGAGGTCGGGGATCGAGCCGCTGAGCTGGTTGCGAGACAGGTCGAGAGACTGCAGATTTGCCAGCGCCGAGAGGTCGGG
>QUBV01000097.1 GCA_014338185.1 Lysobacterales bacterium
TATCAAACAACCGCTTCGTCCTTGCACCTCCTATTCGCCAATCAAGTCAGGGCCTTAAGCCAAATCATCTGCACACGGGCGAAATCGTCGCGTGCAACCAAATCGGATGTGCAGACAATGGGTTATGCGGGCTTTGCCCCATCACCTTTTATCTTGCCCTCCGCTGCCTCAGACGCCTCCCACGCTCCAACTCCTTCATGATGCTGGATCAGCTTTTCTCGTGCTTCCGCCAGGGAAACCGTAGTTTCGTGGCCCGACCGACGATGAGGCGCCGATCCACCGGCCCGAAATAGCGCCCATCGAAGGACTGCGGATGGTCTTGCAACAGGAAGACCGTCTGCTCGGTGAGGATGTGGCAGCCCTGCCAATCCGGCAGCGGCCTGCCCAAACCGTCCGCCTTTTCAGCCCCAGCAACCGGATTTCCGTTGATCGAAACCGTCTCTCCCCAACGACAAATTACGTCTCCATCAACACCGACGACGCGCTTGATGAAGGGCACATTGGCGGGCAGATAGCCACGCTCTTCGACAAGTATTCGGACGCGCTCAGGCACGCGGACGAGGACGTAATCGCCACGCTCGACCGGTTGATGATCGAGCCAATAGAAGCCGATTGGGGCACTCGCCGAGGCGTTATAGATCAGCTTTTCCGGCAGGCTGATGGTCGATGCAATGGCCAAAGCGAGCACCGGAATCGCGGCCTTCACGTAGCTCATCGCCAGTGCCAGCGGCATGCCGTGGAAATGGCCGGCCGATATCACCTGCTGCTCGATCGCACCCGTGTCGGCCGTGTCGGGGACGATCAGCGGATTGTCGGTCACCGCGTTGAGTTCGATGTCGATGACGCGGCAGGCCTGCGCGTGCGCATCGCGCACCGCGCCGTGCACCTGCGGCATGCAGCGCAGGCAGTAGGCGTCCTGCGGCTGGTGCTTCTTGCCGCCGCGGAACGGCTGGAAGCGGCGGTAGAACGCCTCACGGCCATGGCGCTGCGAGGGCGGCACCCAGTCCCACGCGATGTCGAAGCCCAGCGCCTGCTGCGCCGGCTCGCTCCAGGCCTGCGCCGACCAGGTGCGGAAACGCGGCACCAGGTGGTAGGCGATGTCGAGCAGGGTCGAATCCCCAAGCAGTTCGCGCACGTGGCGCGCGCTTTCGATCTGCCCCGGATGCGGGCGCAGCGCATGCACCTCCTCGCGCAGTGCGCCACTGCGCCCCGCGAACGCGTCGAGGGTCATCGCCGCGGCGAGGTCGGCGGTGTCGAGCAGCCGGCCGAGGCGGTCGAGCGCAAGCACCGCGGTGGCGAGCATCTGCGCGGTGCCGTTGTTGAGCGCGAGGCCCTCCTTGAACGAGAGCTTGATCGGCGCCAGGCCCACGCGCGCCAGCGCCTGCGCCCCGCTCATGCGCTCGCCGCCGACGAATGCCTCGCCGCCACCGAGCAACACGATGGCCAGATGCGACAACGGCGCGAGGTCGCCGCTGGCGCCGACCGAGCCCTTGCGCGGAATCAGCGGGACCACGTCGCGATTGAGCAGCTCGGTGAGCGCCTGCAGCGTGCCCACGCGGATCCCCGAGTGGCCGTGCATGAGCGTGTTGATGCGGATCGCGAGCATCGCGCGCACCACGTCGGGCGCAAACGGCTCGCCCACGCACACCGCGTGGGTGATGATGAGGTTGTGCTGCAATTCCTCCAGCAGCGTGTCGCTGCGCGGCTGCGGATGGCCACCGGGCAGTTCATCGCGCACGCGGTGCGCGCCGAGCAGCTTGTCGGCGTTGCTGCCAAAGCCCGTGGTCACACCGTAAATCGGCTCGCCGCAGCGGACCTTGTCGGCCAGGAAGTCGGCCGCGCGCTGCACCCGCGCGAGCTGGTCGGGATCGAGCCTCACCCGCACGCCGCCACGCGCGATCGCAACCAGCTGCTCGCGCGTGAGATGGTGTCCGTCCAGGGTGATCGAAGTGTCGTGCATGGTGGCTGTGTCCTTGCGGCGCTGGCGGGCGCGACGATCGCGCGGGGCGTGGCCGAGTCAGTGGCTGTCGCTGCCGCGCATCGCCGCGGCTTGCTCGATCTCCACGCGCAGCGTGGCCACGAGATCGGCGCGCGCGACCTCGAACTGGTCCTGCTTGCGCAGGTCCTTGACCGTGACCGTGCCCTTGGCGATCTCGTCGGGGCCGAGCACGAGCACGAAGCGGATGCCGGCGCGATCGGCGTACTTGAACTGGCGCGCGAGCTTGCCCGGCTCCACCACGGCCTCGGTGTTGATGCCGGCGCCGCGCAATTCGGTGGCCAGCTCCAGGTAGCGCGGCAGTTCCGCCTCGTCCATCTGCGCCACCAGCGCCTGCACCGTGCTGCGCGCACCCTTGAGCAGCCCGGCCTCGCGCAGCTGCCAGTACAGGCGCGTCGCCCCGATCGAGATGCCCACGCCCGGCAGGCGCGACCGGGTGTAGTGGCTGGCGAGGTTCTCGTAGCGTCCGCCGGAGCAGATCGAGCCGATCTGCGGATGCTCGTTGAGCGTGGTCTCGTACACCGTGCCCGTGTAGTAGTCCAGGCCGCGCGCGATCGACAGGTTGAGGGCGTAGTGGGATTCGGGCACACCGAAGGCGTGGATGAGCTGCAGCACCTCGGTGAGTTCGGCGCGTCCCTGCTGCAGGGCCTCGTTGCCCTCGCCCAGCGCCTGCAGCCGCGCCAAGGCATGTTGCAGCGAGTGCGAGCGGAAGCCGACGAAATCGAGCAGTTGCGCCACCGCGGCGGGCGCGAGCGCGAAATCGACGCCGGTGAGGCTGTCGCGCACGGCATCGAGGCCGCGCTTGTCGAGCTTGTCGACCTCGCGCAGCACCGCGCCCTGCCGCTCGCCGTCGGCCAGGCCAAGCTGCTGCAGGAAGCCGCGCATGAGCTTGCGGTTGTTGAGCTGGATCGTGAACGCGCCGATGTCGAGATCGCGAAACACGCTGTAGATCACCGCGGGCAACTCGGCGTCATGGCGCACCGACAACTGGTCCTTGCCGATCACGTCGATGTCGCATTGGTAGAACTCACGGAAGCGGCCGCGCTGGGCCCGCTCGCCGCGGTAGACACGCTGCATCTGGTAGCGCCGGAACGGAAACACGAGCGCGTGCTCATGCTCGGCCACATAGCGCGCCAGCGGCACGGTCAGGTCGAAGCGCAGCGCGAGCTCGGGCAAGTCGCCTTCGCGCGCCGCCTGCAGCGCACCGGTGGACTGCACGAAATAGACCTGCCGCTCGGTCTCGCCGCCCTGCTTGGTGAGCAGTACGCTGGAGTACTCCATGACCGGTGTTTCGATCGGCAGGAAACCGAAGCGCTCGAAGTTGCGGCGGATCGCATCGAGCATGGCCTGGAAGGCGACCTGGTCGAGTGGCAGCAGCTCGAGCACGCCGGGCATGGTGCGGGCTTGGACGAAACTCATGGAGATCCCTGCAGGAGATGCACCGCGCAGGCACGCCGGTGCCGAAAATCGCACCGCAAAGCGTAGCAGATGCGCGCGGTTGCAAGCCCTGCGCGCTCCCCGATAGAATGCGCGCCCCGCCGCAATGGCGGTCCCGAGTCGGGGTGTAGCTCAGCCTGGTAGAGCGCTACCTTCGGGAGGTAGAAGTCGCATGTTCGAATCATGTCACCCCGACCAATCCCGCTGGCGCGATGACCGCGTCCCGCGGGCCGCCCGCAAACAACTCCTGCTCACACCCGCCTGATCCGCCCGCGGCCATCGGCGGACTCCCCTGTCCGCGTTGGCCCACTCCGCGATGGCATCCGCACGATACGCAACGATTGCGCGCGGGCGGCAGCGGCGTCATGATTGCCCACGGCGCCGCGTGAGCGGCCGCATGGAGGCGGGCGTCATCGTTCGATGACCGTCGTCAGGGGCGTTGCTGGGAACCCGTGCATCCCACCGTGTTGCCGTGCGCCAGCGCGCATGCGCTGGCATGCGTCGCATCCACTGCGGGCTTGTGTGACGCAAGCTCCAGGCCCGACCGATGGGGCGTCGGGCGCGAGGCAGGTACGCGCGTACCCGATTCGTGGAGGCATGCGGACGCAACGAGGGGATCGCCGCGCAGGGAATGCCGCTTTTCGCAGGCGCCTAGGCCTGCCAATCCGAGCCGGAGACATCCAGATGAAATCATTGCATCGAATCACGCTGGCGCTGGTCGCTGCCGCAGGGGCGCTCGCGCTGAGCACCGCGGCGTTCGCGCGGCCAGCACTTTCAGCCGACTGCGCGCAGTCCTCCGGTGCCGGCCAGGACGGTGCGGCCACGCAAGCCGCCGACTGCGCGCGCACCGGCGTCCCGGTCGTGACAGGTGGTGGCAACGACCTGCGCATCAGCCAGGTGTATGGCGGTGGCGGCGGCTCAAGCGGTTACTACTTGTATGACTACGTCGAACTGTTCAACGCCGGCACCAGTTCGGCCGACCTGACGGGGCACTCGCTCCAGTACGGCTCATACAACGGCAACTTCGGCTCGAGTTCGAGCAACATCTTCGCCTTCCCGGCGGGCACGACGCTGGCAGCGGGCAAATACCTGCTGGTGCAGCTGGGTACCGCGGGGACTGGCGGAATTGCGCTGCCAGTGACGCCCGATGCGGTGACAACCAACCTCAACATGGGTGCAACCCGCGGCAAGGTCGCGCTCGCCAGCATCGCAACCGCACTGGGCTGCGGTGCCACCGCCACACCATGCGCGCTGCCCCACGCCGATATCATCGATCTGGCGGCCTACGGTGGTTCCAACAACGGCGAGGGTGGCACTTCGATCAACAACGGAGTGAACCTGACCAACCAGCAGGGCGGCGTGCGCAAGTCCGACGGTTGCCAGGACACCGACGACAACAACGCCGATTTCGACGTGCTCGACGGCGCCGCGCTGGTGCCGCGCAATGGCGCGTCCCCGGCGCATTCCTGTGGCGGTCCGGTTACCCACACCGTGACCTCGTCCGTGGGCACGCCTTCGGGCACGATCACGCCGTTGGGCGCCCAGACAGTGAACGAAGGCGACACCATCGCCTTCACGCTCGCAGCCGATCCCGGCTACGCCATCGACAACGTGGCCAGCACCTGCGGCGGCACGCTCGATGGTGGC